>JBHIDJ010000001.1:0-152712 GCA_046760105.1 Acidiferrobacterales bacterium
TGCCCCCGGTTTTCGCCTATATCGGCGCGATGAATTTCGGCTGGCGTCTGGGCGTTGTCGAACCGCTTCTCTTCCCCTGGTATGTCACCCTCGGTATAAGCCTTGCTTATTTCGGCGCGCTGTTGTTCGGTTTCTTGAGTGCCGCGTTTGTCGCGCGCTGGATGGCGTCAACTTATAGCGCGGACGTATCGCTCGGTGTCTATTTCGGGTTGATTGCGGTCGTCGGTGCGCCGTTGATGGTAGGCAGCGTGATGCATCTGTACCCGCAGGTGTTTCTTAACTTATTGGTGCTGGTCCCAGCGCTGATTTGGAGCATGTACCTGCTTTACACCGGGTTGCCGGTGGTGTTGAAAACCGGCCCCGAACGCGGGATGCTCATGGCCTCGGCGATAATCGGCTACCTACTGGTCGCATCGGTCAGCCTGCTCGGTGTTACCGTTATGCTGTGGCGTCACGGCATCGGACCGAGAATGGGCATATAAAGGTAATGTCCCCCACAACCGCCAATAAGCACCCCGTGTATTACGAAGACCGCATCGTCACCGCATTCACGATGTGCGCGATTATTTGGACGGTGTTGGGGATGGCGGCTGGGGTTTATCTTGCCGCCGAAATGGTGTGGCCGGCACTGAATTTCGACCAACCGTGGCTATCCTTCGGGCGCTTGCGCACCGTGCACACCAATGTCGTGATATTCGGGTTTGGTGTTTCTGCACTGATGGGTACGTCAATCTACAGTGTGCAACGCACCTGTCATGTTCGACTGTTTGCACCTGGTTTGGCCTGGTTTGTTTTTGTGGCCTGGCAGATCGCCATCATCCTTGGTGGGATATCCCTGCTCGCAGGATATAACGGCGGCAAGGAGTACGCCGAACTGGAATGGCCGTTCGACATCGCCATCACCGTCGTTTGGGTATGCTATGCGGTTGTCTTTTTTGGCACCATCGCCCAACGGAAAATTGCGCCGATTTATGTTTCTAACTGGTTTTACGGCGCCTTCATAATCGTGGTGGCGATGTTACATGTCGTCAACAGCCTGGCGTTACCGGTGACCCTAACGAAATCTTATTCGCTGTTTGCCGGTGCACAGGACGCTATCGTGCAGTGGTGGTATGGCCACAACGCCGTCGGCTTTCTGCTGACCGGCGGCTTCTTAGGAATGATGTATTACTTTTTGCCCAAGCAGGCGGAGCGCCCGATATGGAGTTATCGTCTATCGGTGGTCGCGTTTTGGGCATTTGTATACAGTTATATCTGGGCCGGGCCGCATCATCTGCACTTTAACTCCATACCGGAATGGGTGCAGTCGCTGGCGATGGTGATGAGTCTGATACTGCTTGCGCCATCGTGGGCGACAATGATTAACGGAATTATGACCGTGAGCGGCGCATGGCAAAAACTACGTACCGATCCGGCGCTTAAGTTCATCGTGCTGTCTTTGGCCTTCTATGGTCTGGCGACTTTCGAAGGGCCGATGATGGCGATCAGAACCGTCAACATCTTCAGCCATTTCACCGAATGGACGATAGGGCATGTCCACTCCGGCGCGCTGGGATGGAACGCCCTTATCGTTTTCGGTACGTTTTATTTTATGGTGCCGCGCCTGATGGGGCGCAAGCTGCACAGTCAGGCAATGGCGAACGCCCACTTCTGGCTCGCGCTCGCCGGCGTCATGCTCTATGTGCTGGCCATGTGGGGCGGCGGGGTCTCGCAGGGACTATTGTGGCTTAGCCTGGATGACTTTGGTGAGCTCAAATACAGCTTTATCGAGGTGATGGAAGCAATCTCACCGTATTATCTACTGCGCCTGGTGGGCGGTCTGTTGTTTTTGGCCGGGGCGGTGCTGATGGCGGTAAACCTATTTATGACGATGTTCGGCGGTCGGACGGTGCAGGTCGCGCCACCGCGGGTCACGATCGCAACGGCCGATGCTGGTGGTAATTGATGGATCTACTAACGCTGCATGAAAAACTCGAGAAGAACACAGGCCTCCTGATTTTTGGCATTTTGTTTGTTGCCTCTATCGGGGGTCTGGTGCAGATTGTGCCGAGCTTGTTTCAGGAATCGCTCAGCACCCCGATCGCCGGCGTTAAACCCTATGCCCCGCTGGAATTGATCGGGCGTGACATCTATATTCGCGAATCGTGCAGCGTTTGTCACTCGCAGCAGGTGCGCCCGTTGCTGGCTGAGGTCAAGCGCTATGGCGCCCATTCCCGTGCAGGGGAGTTTGTTTATGACCGGCCGTTTTTGTGGGGCTCCAAGCGTACGGGTCCGGATCTGCACCGTATGGGCGGCAGGTATACCGACGTCTGGCATCGGCTGCACTTGCTGGACCCGCGTGCCGTCGTTCCATCTTCGATCATGCCGGCATATCCGTGGCTGGAATTGCGCGGCGCGGATGCCGACGGCGACATTCAACAGAGAATGCGCGCCCTGCGGCGACTTGGTCATCCCTATACCGATGCCGATATTGAAACCGCGGCCAAGGCACTCGATGGCAAGACCGAACTCGATGCGCTTGTGGCCTATCTGCAAGTGCTGGGAAAAAGTGCAACGGTGGGTGAGCAGCAATGATGTACTTCTTGTTCATAGGCGATATGTTAGTCATGGCGTTTATGATTGGCGTCGTGGTATGGGTGTCTTTGCGCTCGACTAGCAAGCATATCGAGGAAGCAGCACGAATCCCATTAGACGATGAGGCTGAAGATGGCTGATCTGCCAACAGATTTCTGGGGCGGCTGGATTGTCATCATCACCGTTGTCAGCCTGTGCGGTCTTGGCTGGCTGGTTTTCAGTGTTTACTTTTCGAGCAGCAAACCTGAGAAGACGACAACCCACGTCTGGGATGAAACGCTACATGAAGGAGTCAATCCACCGCCCATGTGGTGGTTTTGGATGATCTTGATACTCATGGTCGTCACTGTCAGCTATCTAATGCTCTATCCCGGACTCGGCAGTTTTCGCGGCGTTTTGAAATGGTCACAAGGTGGACAACTTAAGGAAAGTGCGGCCAGTTACGAGATAGAATACGGTGCTGTCCGGCAGCAGTGGCTTGAAGTGTCGCTGGATAAGCTTGCCAACAACGAAGGCGCCATGCACACGGCCAGCCGGATGTTCAAGAACAACTGTGCTATCTGCCACGGCGTGGATGCCCGTGGCCAGGCCTCATACTTTCCCGATCTTACAGACGACAATTGGCAATGGGGTGGTACGCCAGAACAGATCAGGGAAACGATCGTGAACGGGCGTAACGGGGCCATGCCACCGTGGGGAGCCGCGCTGGGCCGTGAAGGCGTATTCAATGTGACCGAGTATGTGCTGAAGTTGAGTGGGCGACAACAGGTGGATAAAAATGTTGCGCGTGCAGGAGAAGAAAAGTTCAAGCAACTATGCGTTGCCTGCCATGGCCCCGAGGGTAAAGGCAATCCAAGCCTAGGCGCACCCAATCTGACAGACGATGTCTGGTTGTATGGTGGATCCCAGCGCGCGGTGATGAAATCCATTGCCGAAGGTCGCCAGGGGCGGATGCCGGCATTCAAAGACTTCCTGGGCGAGGCGAGGGTGCATCTGCTAGCCGCCTACGTTTATAGTCTGTCGCATCAGAAAGAAGGTCAGTGACGCCACTCGAAACACATCAGCCACCGAGGTAGGTAATACAAAGAACGATAAAAGAGATAATAAGAAAACCATTACCCCGACCAGCACAGATGAGGCCTGTGAAGAGGCAAAATTCAAGGGTAGCGCTTAGGATCTGTTATTGACCCAGATCAGGGACCACGGTAAAAATAGGTCTTCCGGTAGAGGATCCACGTATGCCCGCGAACGAAGTCATCGACTTTCCCGCCATCAAGGTAGCCTGTAGTCGATGCGCCCTGCGAGAGCTCTGTCTCCCACAAGGGCTTGACGAGTCCGACATCAAACGCCTGGAAGGGTTGGTCGACCGCCATAGCCCGCTACAGCGAGGGGAACATCTGTTTCGCGAGGGCGATCGGTTTCGGTCGCTTTACGCCGTCCGTTCAGGGTCTTTTAAGGCCTATTGTCTGGGCGACGACGGCAGTGAAAAGATCCTCGGTTTTCACCTGCCGGGTGAGCTGCTTGGTCTAGCGGGGCTTGGAGACGGACGGCACCGCGCTAGCGCCAGTGCACTCGAGACGGCCAGTGTGTGTGAACTGCAGTTTGGCCGCTTACAGGAACTCGCCGATCATCTGCCCAGTTTGAATCACCAGTTACATCGTGTAATGAGCCGGCGAATTGCCCGCGACCAGGAGATACTGCTGCTGCTGGGCGACAAAAATGCCCACGAACGGCTGGCGACCTTTCTCTTGAATCTGTCTGAGCGTTTTGCGCAACGCGGCCTATCGGCGCGCGAGTTTAACCTAAGTATGACTCGCCAAGACATCGCAAACTACCTCGGGCTGACACTAGAAACGGTCAGCCGGACGTTTACTCAATTTCAAAAAGACGAGCTGTTACATGTCGATCGCCGGCTCATTCGGATTCGTGACAAGGGCCAGCTCACCGCCGCCGCCGGCCCTTGTGTTGGTGCATCCTCCAGGCTGGCTCGTTGACCTCTGGTTGGTCTCTTCCTTCATCCTGCTCGACGAGATTACCACCCGGGTTGTTACACGCTAGATAAAACTAAGGGAACGAGCGAAGCATATACAGTTCGATATGGCTCAATGATAGGTTGAAGGTCACGTAGTTAGATACCTGCTCGTGCTACGTTGTCGCACCGTTAGTTTGCTGTAATATTGCGAGTAGTTTTGCAAATGCAACCCCGAAGGCCAGGATTGCTTGAGAGCGTGGTAACGTCTGCCGATAACGCGACGGCACCGTTCTCTGCCGCGCGCGCCGAGAAAATTTTCCGCCACTCTTACGGGATTAGCGGTCGCGCGAGCAGGTTGCCCGGTTGGAAGAGATAGATCAAGAAGAAACTGTTCGAACTCGATTGCACTACCACAGTGTGAAACGGCTTTAACAACTGGTGTGCATGTGGCTTTGGTCTGGACCGATGCTTTCGTCTTGATGGTTCTTGAATGCTGACCGGCCAGACATGTGCCGATGGTCGCAAATTCAGCACAGACTCTCCAACGCGTTCGCTAGCCGATGGGCGAGACACCCGCTTTAGTCCAGGCTCGAAGCGTTGACGCGAAATCTCATGTAGGGTTTGAGACGCGAAGTCAATCGTGCCCGCGAGATTCTTGTTCACGGAACACCTTGATCTGGAAGAGAGTGTTGCGCTCTTCTTCCTCGAGACTCGACTCGATGAATCGAATGGTATTGCGGTATTTGGGAATCACATTGTAGCGTAGCGCGTTGACGCGCTTTTGTGTCTTGCGCTGCTCCTCTAGCAGTCGCCAAAGCGCAGCCTCCGCCTCCGTTTTTTCGAGACAGAATTGATGCAGGTCAATGACACCAAGAGCCATGCTGTATTAGCCTTTCCGGAAAATCCCTTCGATGTGTCCTCATGCCAATCTAAAGGAGAGACCAATGGATGTTCCGATGCCACGTGAACCGGAAACCTTCGAGCAGGCAATGACCACGCTGAACGCCGATATCACCGAAGCCTTCAACCGAGGTGATGTGAAAGCCTGCGCAGGGTTTTATATGGCAGACGCTACTATGCTTCTTCCCGACCGGCCGCCGATCAAAGGCCGAGAGGCGATTGAAGCGCTTCTTAACGAATACGCGGCGGTAGGCACGAAGGTAGCGTCTATCGATCCTATCGAAGTCAGCTCCAGTGGCGGCTTAGGTTACTGTGTCGGCACTTATCAGTTCGATACGCCTGCGGAAGACGGTTCTACCAAGAAAGAGACGGGCAAATTCGTCTCGGTGTTCGAGCTCCAAGCTGACGGGTCTTGGAAGGCCGTCATCGATTCGCTGATCAGAGATACGGCCACCGGATCGTAATAACCAACCGCCTCATCAGGGCAGTGTTGCCAAAAACGGTTTCCGTTGTGCCCAGCAACGGGAAAGGGATGTGTGCTGGTCATCCGGATTTATCAAAACCAGCACAGCGAAATCCTCCTTGGATCCGCGTCAACATTGTCAAATTCTGCTACAGAGCTCCGGCTCGGTCTGAGGAAGTCCCATCATGGCAGCAAAGGACTTTTTGACACGGGAAGAAGTCCGTGACGTCTACCAAAAGCACGCCAAGATTTATGACCTTGCGGTTTGTTTCTATTACCTCATTGGTATGCGCATCGGCCATTGGCGCCGATTGGCCGTTGCTGCGTTGGTGCTCCGGCCAGGGGATACGGTTGTTGAGATCGGCTGCGGCACGGGTTTGAACTTTGCCTTACTCGAACAGAGTGTCGGTGGCGAAGGAAAGATCATTGGCGTCGACATTTCCGAGGCGATGCTGGAAAGGGCCAGAGAGCGGAGCCGTTCTGCGGGGTGGCACAATGTGGAGTTGGTCTGCTGTGCCGCTGCTGATTACCGGTTTCCGCAGGGCGTCGACGGAATACTGTCGACCGGTGTTCTGAACTACGAACCGGAGTTCGACAAGGTCATAGAGCAGGGGGCGAAGGCGCTCGCACCGGGTCGGCGCGGGGTGGTCTTGGACTATAAAATGCCGAATAATTGGCTTCGTCATTTGGCTCCTCTGTTTGTCGCTCTCGGGCATCTCTACGGGGTATCTCTTGCCCTTATGGATCGCCATCCTTGGGAGTCGGTACAACGCCATCTTCGCCAAACGCGAATGCGAGAGTTCTACGGCGGGTTCGTTTACATCATTTCCGGTGAGGCGCCATAGTCACCGGATTGGGATGGCTCGGTGATGCTGGAACGCAATTCCAGTTGCGATGCGGGTCATTTTAACGAACCCCCGGAGAAGTGATAAAGGCGGACTGCGTGTCGGTTCCCGGGGGATCCACGGTGCCGTGACCAACCCTTAAACCGGCCGGCCCGAATGGCCAAAAACAGCCGATCTTCGGTGCCAGTCCGCCGATTCACTTTATCCAATGCATGTCTGATCTGGGTCGGGTGAGTAGCCCTGGGGGAGAACGCCTTCCCTTCACGCACTAGTCACCCGCACCTTGACCCAGATCAATTATTTTTCGCTGTACGTATGCTTATATAAAAATACTCAAATTGGCGAGGAGTAAACTATGGCGCCCAAAAAGACCATCACAGCCGTCGCGTTGATACTGGTCATACTGGGTGCGGGCTGTACAAAGCCGGTCAGCTTCAAGGAAGACGTCAACCCCATCCTGCAAGCGAATTGCGCCTCCTGTCATTCCGTGGGGGGCAAGGGTTATACCGCGAGTGGTTTTAGCGTGGAAAGCTATGAGCAGGTGATGAAGGGCACGAAATTTGGCGCGGTAATCGTACCGGGCGCTAGTATAACCAGTACCCTTGTGATCTTGATGGAACACAAGGCGGACCACTCCATCAACATGCCGCGGAGTACGAAACAGGTAGCGGCAAACGACCCGTTTCTTTTGAAATGGAAAGAACCGGTACCGCTACCACTGGAACAGATCGAGATCGTTAAGACCTGGATCGATCAGGGGGCCGAGGATAACTGAACCGAGCCAAGCAAGAGAGCGTAGTAACGTGACCCGAGGTCGCTCCGGCATCGCCCTTAGCGCGCCATCTCGGAGACAGTACACCCTGATGCTTACAAAACAAAAAACCGGCTAACCTGGGTTTCCGCATGTCCCCTATGACCAGAACCGAGACCCAATCAAAAGTGCGCCCTCAAGACGAAGATCCGATCCTAACAGAATACGCAAGGCTCGCGGGTCAGTACGATCGGAGATGGGCGTTCTATATCGAAACGACGATTCGCGAGACCTTGAGGCGCCTTTGTCTGCACCCTGGGCCAGGCGTTGCTCGATGTCGGTTGTGGCACAGGTACACTTCTTCAGGTTCTCTCTGCGGCGTCCCCTAGTGTGAAATTGTCCGGTGTCGACCCCTCGCCTGAGATGCTGGGCATCGCACACGCCAAGCTCGGATGCTCCGCGGAACTTAAGCCAGGTTATGCCGAGAAACTGCCCTTCCGAGACGAGACATTCGATATCGTGGCGTCGACAAGCACGTTCCATTACCTCCGTCGCCCGAAACACGCACTACGCGAGATCGCGAGAGTGTTAAAACCGCGTGGGGAAATCGTGATTACCGATTGGTGCGCCGATTACCTGACGTGTTACGTATGCGATCGGCTTCTCTGCTGGTTCAACCGCGCCCATGTTAAAACGCATGGTCGCGACGAATGCCAAAGACTTCTTGAGGAATCTGGATTCCAATCGGTCGACGTTGACCGATACAGAATTAACTGGCTTTGGGGTCTAATGACTGCGAGAGCGCAAAAATTCACTACCCAAACAGTTGCTCGCACTAAACAATCACCTGTCTCGCTCTAGGATCTGTGTCAGCTGCAACGTTCCCAAGGTGCTTTCGACATTGTGCTTGACCTGCTGGGTCTTTGGGCTCGTGCTGATTCTGCTCCCTGCTGGTCCAGTCATTGAGTCCGTAAATTCAACCACCATCACAGAGGTGAAGAATTGAAAACGCTTATTCACAAACTCTTGTCGACGATAAGACGTCGGCATAGCCGCACGATTAGCATTCGCCAACTCATGGCGCTCGATGACCGAATGCTAGACAACATTGGGTTGCGCCGGTGCGAGATCGAGTCGGTGGTCGATGAACTCTTGAGCTCTGCTCTGCCCTCGAGGACCTGCACTGCGCCCTCTCAACGGGCTCAACTCACCCAGCATTTACGGAAACCAAGGCCGCCAAGGATTTTACACCCCACCCGTAGGCGGTTGGCGGCGCTATGGCGTTGGCATCGTCGTAGAATGAAACCCTCGGTGCGAAGATGGGTTGATGACTACTTATCGGCAATCAAAGAAAACGGGGCGTAGGCATTGCTAGGAGAAAAACAACGGCGAGGCTGAGAAAATCCAGGAATTGCTGATAGCGAACTTTGACCGAGTCTTGCCCACCCTTTCTAGTAAAACAGACATCGATCGCCTGCAGACACTAAAGATCTGGACGGAAAAGGAGTATGACAGACAGCGTGACGCCCTCTCGATGCGGAAGCAGTATGGTTTCATCCGCGAATTCCCCGGAGTACCTTGATCTGGAACAGGGTGTTCCGTTCCTCCTCCTCCAGTGTGGACTCGATGAATCGGATAGTATTGCGGTACTTGGGGATAATGTTATAGCGTAGCGCGTTGACGCGCTTTTGTGTCTTGCGCTGCTCCTCTAGCAGTCGCCAAAGCGCAGTCTCCGCCTCGCCAAGTCGTGCCAAAACGAGTGCCATGGTTCCGAGCGCAACGCGCGTTTGATCGAGGCTCGTGTCCGTTCCCATCAGTGCCACAGGCTGTAACGGCAAGCGTTCGGCCGTAACCGCGGGGTACTCGACGCCGAGACTGCTGCGCGGCAGGATGGTTACATCGAGTGCCCGCGGGAGGCCCAAAGCCAACCGACGCAGCTTTCTGCCACCTATGCGCATATGGGTGATGCTAAGCCAGCGATAGGCGTGCTCGACAGCTGCCCTGGCTTGGTTGCGTAGTTTGCGGTACTGGGTCAGCCGCTCGTACACGAGCCGCGTCAAGAGCTCCTTTTTGCGCTCGAGCAGTGTGTGGCCCTTCTCAAGAAACGCAACCTGCCGCCTCAGGGCCAGCAGGGTGCTCTTCGTGGGCGGAATCTTCAGACGTTCTTCCATACGGGTTTGCTCTGTCTGCAGAAACAACCTCCCAGTTGTGATATTTCTTCAAGTCTGCTTCCGTCACCCGGCTTAAGGCCTCGGGAGGCAAGAGCGAAAGCAGCTCCCAGGCCAGGTCCAGGGTCTCGAAGATACTTCTCTCTTCATGCTCGCCCTGACGGACGAAGCGTTTCTCGAAGGCGTCCGCGAAGGCGAGATACATGCGGTCCCGCTCGGAGAGCTCTTCCGCTCCGATGATCGAGGCCAGGTTACGCGCCTCCAGTGCCCGAGCGTACGAGGCGTACAGTTGGCTTGCGACCCGCGGGTGATCCTCGCGGGTATCGTCCTTTCCAATGCCGTCCTTCATAAGACGGGAAAGCGAGGGCGGCACATTGACCGGGGGATAGAGTCCCTGATTGTGCAGATCCCGGCTCAGCACGATCTGTCCTTCGGTGATGTACCCAGTGAGGTCAGGGATCGGATGGGTGATGTCGTCGCTGGGCATCGACAGAATCGGGACCATGGTGATGGAACCATGGCGATCTTGAATGCGTCCAGCGCGTTCGTAGATTTCCGCCAGGTCAGAGTAGAGGTAACCTGGATATCCCTTGCGTGCCGGAACATCCCCCTTGGCCGTGGCCACTTCCCGTAGCGCCTCCGCGTAATGGGTCATGTCCGTAATAACCGCCAGCACGTGCCGGTCCAGATCGAATGCTAGATACTCTGCTGCCGTCAACGCCGTCCGCGGAAGAATCAGGCGCTCCATCGGCGAATCATCGGCAAGGTTGATGAACATCGCCACGTTACCGAGCACTCCGCTCGATTCGAAATCTTCTTCGAAGAAGCGAGCGTCGGTGTGCGACACGCCCATGGCGGCGAACACCACCGCGAAGTTCGCCTCTTCGCCGAGAAGCTTCGCCTGCCTGACGATTTGTGCCGCCAGTCGGTTATGGGGCAGCCCAGAACCCGAAAAGATGGGGAGCTTTTGTCCTCGCACCAGCGAGTTCAACCCATCGATGGTGGAGATTCCCGTCTGAATGAATTCGCGTGGGTAGGACCGGGCCGACGGATTTACCGGTGCACCATTGACGTTACGCTTGAGCGCGGAGATTACTGGGGGCCGCCCGTCCCTGGGCTGTCCCACGCCGTTGAAGACGCGTCCCAGGATGTCGGGTGACAGCACGAGCGTAAAGGGCTCCTCGAGAAAGCGTACCCAGGTGCGCTCAAGATCAAGGTCGTCAGTACCCTCGAACACCTGCACCAGTACGGTCTTATCGGAAGTAAGAATGACCTGGCCGTTGCGCTTACGTCCACGGTGGTCTCGAACTACTACCCGGTCACCCAGGGCAACACCCGGAATGCCCTCCATGAAGAGTAGTGCACCTCGGGCAGCTGCTGCCATGCGGTATTCTTTCTCCTTCATGCTCTTTGCTCCTTGGCCCCACCGTATTCGATACGGATACGGTCAAAGATTTCGCGGATCTCCTCGTCCATCTTTTGGAGTTCCTCGATCTGGTCGCTGCTGTAAACGCTCTTGATGCGGCGCATTTTGGCGAGCAACGGTAGCTGGGCGATATGTTCCACCGGAACGTCAAGCTCCAGGATGTCTTTTCCTTGGTGATAGATCTTTAGCACTAGATCAAGCAGAGTAAATTGCTTCTGCGGGGATGCGTAACTGTCCGCCGCATCGAGAGCACTTTGCTGGAGCACGGCTTCTTTGAGCAGACCAGCACCCTCAAGCACCCAGCGCTGGGCAGAAGACAGCGCCTCCGGACCCACCAGATTCACGATCCGCGCCAGTTCATCCGCCTCGGCGAGCAATGCAAGTGCCTCGGCGCGTCTTTGGGCCCAAGCAGGGTCGACGTGCTCGGCCCACCATTTGGCCGCCGTCTCGACATAGCCAGAGAAGCTATCGTTCCAGCCTACCGCAGGATAATGGCGGGCATCGGCAAGCTCCTTTGTGAGCGCCCAGAAGGTCCGCACCATCTCCTTCGTGTGGCTGGTTACTGGTTCAGAGAAGTCGCCACCGGGGGGCGAAACGGCCCCGATCAAACTGACCGAGCCCCTTTCGCCGGCCAGAGTCTCTACCCGGCCCGCACGCTCATAGAACGCCGACAGCCGTGATGCCAAGTAAGCCGGATAGCCTTCTTCGACCGGCATTTGTCCCAACCTTCCGGCCACCTCGCGCAGCGCCTCGGCCCAGCGGCTGGTGGAGTCAGCCACCATCACGACATCATAGCCCTGGTCCCGGTAGTACTCGGCGATGGTCACGCCTACGTAAATGCTAGCCTCGCGCGCCACCACGGGCATGTTCGATGTATTGGCCACCAGCAGTGTGCGTTCCATCAGCGATCGGCCGGTGTGTGGATCGATGAGCTTCGGGAAGCCTTCCAGAACCTCCACCAGTTCATTGCCACGTTCGCCGCAACCCACGTAGAGCACGATGTCCGCATTCGCCCAGCGCGCGATTTGTTGTTGCACAATGGTTTTGCCTGCGCCGAAAGGACCCGGAACAGCCGACGTTCCCCCTTTCAATAAAGGGAAGAACGTGTCCAGGATGCGTTGGCCCGTCATTAGCGGGACGGCCGCATGATCCCGAGCCCGGTAAGGTCTCGGCCTGCGCACTGGCCAACGGTGGAACAGCTTCAGTTTGTGGATGTGCCCAGCGCTATTGCGGATGCGGGCTATTACTTGATCTACTGTATAGTCTCCCGCCGGCGCGTGCTCTAGCAGCTCGCCACTTTCCTCCGGAGGTACGAGGATTCGATGCACGACCGTTTCGGTCTCTTGCACAGTTCCAATGATAGTGCCGCCGCCCACATGGGTACCGATATCGAGCGCGCTTTCCGGTTCAAAATGCCAGGCCTGCTCACGATCGAGGGCGGGAAGCTCGAGCCCGCGGGCGATCTGGTCACCGCTTTGCGACCGAATCGCCTTGAGCGGGCGTTGTACACCATCAAAGATCTGTCCCAACAGCCCGGGGCCCAATTCCACTGATAGAGGATGACCGAGCGCCTGTGCTGATTCGCCGGGACTAAGCGATTCGGTAGATTCGTAGACCTGAACTTGCGCTTTGTCGCCGTCGAGGCTGATCACCTCGCCAACCAGACCCAGTCGGCCGACGCGGACTTGCTCGCCGTTGTGCACGCCCTCCAGGCGAACCGTTACGATGGGTCCGTTGATTTGGACAATGTCACCCACGGAAAAGGGGTCCCATGTGTACCGCGGAAGGAAAGAGCCGTTCGAGAATCAGCGTATGCAGCTTCGCTTCGAGTCGCTCTATACGCCCCTCAAAGGTATTGTCGACGTTGATTCTTTCGTCCTTGCTGTTTACACGCACGCCACCCGTACAGGCGGCGAACTCCGCTGACAGCGACACCCGTCTCTCAGGCACGGCTGCACGCGCCATCTTGTCCCAGCGCTCAGCGAATCGCCGGTGATCGATTTCGTTAACGGTAGCAACCAGTTCCTCTTCCCCAATGGAGCTGGCCGCCTGCGTCAGCAGCGCCTTGAACACAGGCAGATACCTCGCCTCGTCGGCGGTCAACTCCGCAAGTGCCGCGCCGACGCCCTCCATTACCGACTCCACCAATGCCCAGCGCAAGCCATCCAGTTCCGCCTGCCGTTGGATCTCGCTGGCCTGAACGAGACGTCGATATTCCCGTTCCGACTGCGCTTTGGCCGCGAGCAGCTCTCGGTCTTCGAGCAGGCGAAGCTTCTCAGATGAAGCCTCGAGGATGCGTTCGCGAGCGCGATTGCCCTGACTGATTTGTTCCTCGGCGAGGACCTGCGCGCGCTGAAGGATCGCTTGTTCGAGCGTGTCGACTTGGTCAGCAGCGTTCCTAGGGTTCACGGCCGCTCCTTAAGGGCTGATGGTCCGAGGACACGTAGAACCAGTTTTTCTACTGGCGGTTGATAATCCGAGGGGGCGTGTAATGGCGGTACCTCAGTCACTACGATTCGCCCACCCTCCCTGCGCACGCGATTTAGGATCGGGCTACCGGCGCGCGCAAGCCCGTGCTCGAGAAAGACCAAGGCCTTTTCTTTTTGCCCTAAGAGTTCGCCGAGCGTATTCTCAACGTCATCCGGTGTAGCGTTGGCATAGGTTTCGAAACCGAGCAGGATGAACCCTTCGGTCAGTGCCTCACCCCCCATCGCAATAATTCTCATCAGATCTGTCCAAGCAACAGGATGGTTACCACCAGGCCGTAGATCGCGATACCTTCAGCGAGACCCAGGTAAACAAGCGTGCGACCAAAAATCTCGGGCTTCTCGGCAATCACAGCCAGCGACGCCGCACCGACAGGCCCCACCGCAATACCTGCACCGATGGTTGCCAAGGCGGTCGGAATGCCGATGCCGATCAGCGCTAGCCCCAGACCTACCGAGATTTCTTTCGCAGCCTCGGCGGCCGCGGGTTGTGCCATAACGTCTTGAATGGCTAGCAGGACCAGGCCAACTTGGGCGATCACAAAGACCAAGAGATTGGCACCTACCGCACCTTTAAGCCAGCGGCGAACTTTTGCGTGTTTACGCAAAGGCCACACTTCGAAATAGATTCCCATGGCGATGATTCCCACCAAGGCCAGAGTCATTAGTGCAATTAGCCAGTACATCGCATGCTCCTCAATCTTGGTTTGTTGTCGGCTCCGGCGACCAGTCCCGGCGATTGATTAGACAACCGTAAGCGGCTCGCGGCTCAAAGTTGCGCGCGTTCCGAGTACACACCATATCGCTCACTCCTGGACCGGCTCCGCAATCTTCCTTCACCCCCTGACGTTCAACCTGGCGCCGAGCTGCAGGGGGCGAAACTCCCGCCCGTCGCCACTGAAGAAACGGGAAAAACCTTCGTAGTACTCGAGGCGCAACACCTGAATGGTGACGATGGCGCCTTCGAGCACGATGATGAAAATATTTCCAAGCACAACCGTGAGCCAGTGGCCGGCTACGCCCATCATGTCGGCCAGGGTAAAAACGGCGACCGCAAGCGCTACATGGTTCAAGCTGAAAGCAGCAACACGGAGAAACGAAAGTGTGTTAGCGAGATACTTTACGATCGCCTCGAAGCCCTCGATGAAAACCACTAACGCCTTCTCGCCCAATCTGCTCTTATTCTCACGCCACTTGTAGGCAAGGATTACGCTAAGGGGGACCAGTAGTGCCAACATTTCAAGCAGGCCGAACCGGCCCTCCCCCATCCACTGGAAACCGCCGTAAAGTCCACCCAAATATAACGCGATGCCGGCTAGGCCCTTGTCGTCGAACAGCGCTTCGCGGAACCGACCCTCGGTGATTAGATTGTGCACAGTCAAGGCACTAACAATAAGAATGAAGGCGATGCCCCAGTAGAGTGCGACCATCAGCATCAGCATGGGATCAGAGAGCGGACTCATCCACAGTGGGTGCATGAGTTCCTCGTAACCGAAGATGCTGCCGTAAAGGAAGCCAAACGCAATCGACGAGATACCCGCCGCCACAAAAGCCGGTACCACGATGGGAAAACGCCTGCGTATCGCCAGACCGATCGCAACAATTACTGCGCCATGTCCTACATCTCCGAACATCATCCCGAACATTGCGATAAAGGTGGCGGTAAACAGGAGGGTCGGATCTATCTCGCCGTAACGCGGGACACCGTAGTTTTTTACCAGGGCAGTGAACGGTTTCAGTAAACGCGAGTGGCGCAGCACGGACGGCACCTGCGAGCGCTCATCCGGCAACGGGTCACGCGTGCGCATTATGAAAGGTCCGCTGTCTGGGGCATGAAGCGCTTCGCTTAAGGCGGGCACCCTGTCCGTTGGGACCCAGCCCTCCAGCAGTGCGAGCGCACCGCGTCCTCGCACTTTGGTTCCCAGTTCTGCGTAGGGCGCGGCGACGCGTAGCGCCTGCCAGGCCACACTGAGCTCGTGCCGATACTTGCGCCCCATGTCTTCGATCTGCTTGAGCTTTTCGGCTACTTGGTGGTCGAGCTCGGCACCTTGGGTGCTGAGCTCCTGTTTGATCTTTTCGGGGTAGTCGCTGAATTCCGGGGGGATCGTAATGGGACGGAAGTCGGCTGCCTCAAGCAACCCCCTTATATCCTCACTGGACTCGGCTGGCCCGGCAACGACCACGTAGTCGACCTCCGTGGCCGAATGAAAAGATCTAGCAAAGTACCCTGCCAGCGCGACAGCCCTTTCCAGCTGCGCCAGGTTTTGCCGAGGAATGGTGCCTATGTACAGCGCGACGAAGCGCTTGGTTCCGTGTAACAGACCGAGATCGATGTCGAGGTCGGCAAATATCTGTAGGCTCTCGCGGAGCTGAGCTACAGATTTGCGCTTCTCCTCCAGTGTGCGCAGTTCTTCTTCCATCTCTGAGAATTGCCGCCACAGTTCCCCAAGCCGAGCATCAAGCCGCTCGAGTTCCGCGATCTCAACGACACGAGGCTCGGCGATCTCACGATCGAGCGTATACTCGAGCCGGGACATGATCTTGTCCAGGCGCGCACGGGCACTAGTGTAGACCTCGCGGTAGTGCTCCGCCGGAAGTTCGGCCATCTGCTCTTCCGGCAGGCTAACCATTTCCGGGTTAAACACGCCGCATTCGGCAAGATGCCTTGCCGTGGCTGGTGCGTCGTCTCGAAGTATCCCCAGACTCACGCGCTGCATGGGTAGTGGCTTGAACATTGTCATCACCTCGCGGTCCGTGCAGCAGCGCGAATCAAGTCCGGGGCAAAGCGAAGCCGCCTGCCCTTGACGATCGCCAGGATCTGGCGCATCTCAATTTCCCGCACAACGAGATAGGCGTACGCCCTGGCAAGTGGGTATCGTGTATCGTTGAGCGCCGACCCACCAACCTGCCGGGTCTTTTTTTCCAGTGTGTCCTCGATCTCGGTGATAGTGTTAGCCCCCTCGATCCATTGCTTCATGACCTCCGGTAGCGCATCGAGCACTTCCTCCAGCGACGAGAGCTGCACCAGTGTCTGCAGATGATCCGCAGTTAGCAGGTGAGTTGACGGCACCAACAGGTAGTAGGTCTTAGCAGGCGAAAGGTCGTACGCGAATCGATATCGCAGCAACCAGAGCAGGTTGACCCGATCCAAGACGAAACCTGCAAGTACCATTACCGCCTGACGTTGCTCCATGGCGATCTCGCGCGCGCGGCGCTGCAACCCCATGTAATAGCGGCGGCCAATGTCCGCGTCCACGGTGAATAGATCTTGCTGCTCCTCTAGGGTGCGGCGGGCGTGCCGGGCAATGTCAGCGTAAGGCGTATCACCCAGGCGACGCAGCAGTTCGGCCGGATCTTCGGTGCGCAACAGTTCATCAACCGGCAAAGTAGCGAACGGGCCCAGCTCGGCCAGTTGCTCCCGGATATCGCGGTCCGGCGTGCCGGAAAACTTGCCGCGAATGATCGCCTTGAGGTTCGCCAACTCAAACCAGTGGATGCCATAGACGATAAAGTCGTGCTCCACTCCGGACAGTGGGCGAGTGATGATAAGAAAATCCCGCCAGAGATTCATCAGTAGATCCCGCTCAAGCGTGGCGATCTGGTCACCCGTGTCAGCGAGGAAAGATTCTTGTGTCGTGCCGTAGTCCGAACCTGGCTCCAACGGCGGCGGTTGCTCAATCGCCAAGTCTAGCCGTTCCGGTGGTATCAGCCGGGCTGCAAGCGTGGAAAGCCTGGCATTAAGGTAGGCGTAACGCGAGGCCGACACGATCACCCTTTCTCGGGACCGATAATCATGGCTACTGCGGTCTCGATCGCGTCACGCTCGTGTTGTTCGCCCATGCGCCGGAGTTCCTTGTTTCGTTCATCGTAGCGGCGCTGCAATTCTCTGATGGTTTGCGAAGCTCGAGCTTGTGCCTTTTCCATGAAGGCGCCGCGAATCTCCGGAACGCGAGCGGAAAAACGTTCTTCCGCACGGCGCGCATCCGCGAGCGCCTGTCGAGTGATTTTCTCTCTTTTAGCTTTCGCCTCCTCGACGAGCTTCTCAGCGTGAAGCTCAACCTCGAGTAAGCGTTTTAGCATCTCATCCACACTAATGTCCCTCGACGTTTCTCACATTATCAGTTCTCCGTGGCGTAAAGTTGTTGATCTGGCTCAAAGTCAGCCGCGATGTCCTCCATCGTAATTGTCTGTCCGTTTAGCCGACTCGAGGCACGGCAAGCATATTGAATGTACTTTGCCAGCCCGGGTTTGGATAAAGTGCAAGATATGCCTTTGATCTGGATCAAGGAACGTATGGGTGTTGGTTGATAACGTTTGGTTTGCCCATATCAATGCGGTAGATAAAAAAAATCGAAAGGAGAACAAGATGAATCGCGTACTTCGACACACGGATAGTTTGCTGGATGGCGCCGGGCGTGTGGGCAAATCAGTGAACCCAAAAGCTGTCGCGCCCACTCGCAGTGACCGCGTGGTGGCCGTGCCGGCACCGCAACCTTCTGACAGCCGTGCCGCGAGTGTGCCGGCGTACCTCAAAGAGACGTACTACTGGGCCTATCTGAATCCGCTTGCCGTGGCGATTTTTGACCATCCATGGGTGGTCTCGACCATCCTTTTCGGCAACCGCCGACGCTTACAGCGGGCACTTCTTGGCGAGTTGCAGCCGGGCTCAAGGGTGTTGCAGGCCTCCTGTGCTTATGGGGGTCTTTCGGAAAAGCTGGCGGAGTTTCTCGGCCCGCGTGGCAGACTCGACGTGATCGATGTGGCTGAGATACAGGTGGCAAACTGCGAGCGAAAGCTCAAGCCCTTCCCATACGCACGCACGTTCGTGGCAGACGCGGCCACACCACGCGATGCGACCTACGACGCGGTGAGCTGCTTCTTCTTGCTTCACGAAGTCCCTGATGACTACAAGCGCGCCGTTGTGAACGCGCTTCTGGGAAGCGTGCGACCCGGTGGCAAGGTCGTGTTCGTCGACTATCATAAACCGCATTTTGCTACTCCTCTCAAGGGGCTGATGAGCCTGGTATTCGACACCCTGGAGCCCTATGCGAAGAGCCTGTGGCGGAACGAGATTGCTACATTCGCTAGTGCCCCTGAACGATTTGAGTGGCGCAAGCAAACTTATTTTGGTGGTCTCTATCAGAAGGTGGTTGCGCGCTGCCGTGGCATCTCTACGTCGTAGCGTGCTCCCGTGGCCTCGGCGCAGGATCAACGGTGAAATCAAATCTGCTCCGACGGGAACGTGTCAACCATATGCTCACAGCCATGAACAAAACCGGCACACTGATTGAACGCCGTTTGCCTGATGCACATCAGGAGGCTCGTCGGCAGCTTGTCTATGAGCTCGTGAGTGGTGCGAGCGGACTCGCGCTTGTTGTTTTCATGTGGGGACACATGTTTCTGGTCGGCTCGATTCTGACCGGTGCGCGCGGCTTTGATTGGGTGGCAAAGTCTTTAGAGGATTACTACATCGCGCAACCCACCGTCCTGGCGGTTGTTACGCTTTTCTTGACACATGCGGTGATGGCCAGTCGCAAGATCCCCGCGCAACTACGCGAGCGCCGACGCATGCTGGCGCTGGCCCGACAGCTGCGGAACGTTACCGGCGCCGTCCCTGCGCTCGGGCACGGCGATCCCCGCCTGCAGCCTCATCTTGAATCACTGCTGTGGATCTGGCAGGTGCGCACCGGCATGTTGATACTGGTCCTTGGTAGTTTTCATATCGTTTTACTTGCACTTGACATACTGACGCCGCTGTTTGGTGAGCGTACTGGCATCGAGGCGGTTTCCACGTTCGCCCGCGTCCAGGGTGGGCTTTGGCCGCTTTATGGGGTTCTGCTTTTGTGTGTTGAGTTTCACGCGAGTGTTGGTCTGTATCGCCTGACCGTGAAGTGGGGTGTCGGGTCACGCCTGTCCCGCACAACGGTGTGGCGCCTGGAGCACGTGATCTTTTGGACCTTTCTCGGACTCGGTGTCGCCGCACTGGCGGTGCTTGCGGGCGTGCTGTCACCACCGTTGGCGTTTCTTTTGGGGGACTAATTCGTGGAACAGGTGCTGACGACCGACGTGCTGGTGATCGGGGGTGGCCTTGCCGGGGAACGCGGCGCCATCGAGGTCGCTTCCAACGGATTCGACGTTGTCTTGCTTTCGGTTGTTCCACCCCGTCGCAGCCACAGCTGTGCCGCGCAAGGTGGGATGCAGGCCGCATTGGCTAACTGCATAAAGGGGGCCGGAGACAATCCGACGGTGCACTTTCTCGATACCGTCAAAGGCTCTGATTGGGGTGCTGACCAAGAGGTGGTTCGGATTTTTGTAGACCAAGCCCCAATCGCGGTCAGAGAGCTCGCTCACTATGGCGTCCCCTGGACGCGGGTCCGGCCGGGCAAGAATAGCTATTTCATCAAGGGAGAGCGCGTCGAAATCGAGGAGCCGGCGGAGAAGGCGGGACTGCTCATGCACCGCGACTTCGGTGGCACCGCCAAATGGCGCACCTGCTACGCGGCTGCCGGCACTGGACACGCGGTGCTGTACGCGGTGGATGGCGAGGTGGTGCGGCTCGGCGTCACCGTTCGCGACCGCATGGAAGCCATGGCCCTGATTCACGAGGACGGTCGCTGCTGGGGTGCGGTCGTGCGCTGCCTGCGCACAGGCAAGCTCGGCGCTTTCCTGGCCAAGGCCACGGTTATCGCGACCGGCGGCTACGGTCGAATCTACGGACAGTACACAACCAACGCGACCATTAACGAGGGCACGGGGGCGGCGATCGCGCTCGACACGGGCGTGGTGCCGCTTGGCAACATGGAAGCGGTCCAGTTTCATCCCACCGGTCTGATGCCCAGCGGCATACTCGTGACAGAGGGGTGCCGCGGCGACGGTGGTTACTTGCTCGACAAGGATCTGCACCGCTTCATGGTGGACCTGGAACCGGAAAAGCAAGAGCTTGCAAGTCGTGATGTCGTCTGCCGTCACATGATGCAGGAGATACGTGACGGCAAGGGTGTAGAGACCCCGTACGGCCCACACCTGTGGCTCGACCTTCGCCACCTCGGCGAGCCGCATCTGACCACGAAGCTGCGCGAGGTCTATGAGATCTGCACGGAGTTCTTGGATCTCAATCCGGTGCACGATCTCATTCCCGTGCGCCCAACCCAGCATTACTCGATGGGAGGCGTGCGCGTTAACAAGGATGGTCACGCCTATAGCATGAAGGGACTGTTCGCTGTAGGTGAAGCCAGTTGCTGGGACATGCATGGCTTCAATCGCCTGGGTGGCAACAGTCTCGCGGAGACGATCGTAGCCGGCCGTGTCATCGGACGCCGGGTTGCGCAATTCGTGCGTGACAACAGCCTGGATGTCAGTACCGCCCTTGCGGCACGCTTTCAAGTGCGACAGCAGAAGCGTATAGACCAGTGGCTTGCTCGCGCGGGGTCGGGCCCAAGCGTTTATGCGATCCGTGATGCGATCGCCGAGACCATGATCCAAAAGGTGGGGATTTTCCGCACCGATATCGAGTTAGAACAAGCCGTAGACGAGCTGTCGAAACAACTCCGGCTGGTGGACCAGGCCGTCCTGCGCTCGAAAGCACCACGGATGAACCCCGAGCTGACTTTCGCGCTACGCCTCCGGGGCTTTGCCAGACTTGCGCTTGTTACTGCGCTTGGCGCGCTTGCACGCACTGAGAGCCGTGGCGCGCACGCTCGCACCGATTATCCTGCTCGTGACGATGCGCACTGGTTGAGCCGGACCCTTGCTCGTTGGCCGCAAGACGCCAAAGAACCAATATTGAGTTATGAACCCGTGGGGCTGATCGACCTCCCACCCGGTCATCGCGGCTACGGCAAGGCGGAGTCCGTCGATATGAAAGAGTCGATTGAGGAATACAACGCGCGTGTAGAAACGGCTTGGCGTGGTGAGGGGGCACTCGAGACTATCGAGCCGATCGGCTCACGCATGCAATGGGGTGCGTGGCAGGCGACAGAAGGCCAGACCGAGCAGCGGAGGCGGGCGTGATGCAACACAGTGACAAGGCGTCGGGCCGCAAGCTTCGCTTTGAGATCTTTCGTCACAACCCGGAAGATCCGAGCTCCCGCCCCCACATGGATACCTTCGAGCTTGAGGAGGTAGCCTACATGAACCTATTCATCGCGCTCAATCGCATCCGCGAGGAGCAGGATCCGGGTCTCCAATTCGATTTCTCCTGTCGCTCGGCGGTGTGCGGTTCATGTGGGATGCTCATCAACGGGCGTCCCGGCCTCGCCTGCCATACGCGTACCGCGGACCTGCCCAATACCATCCGGCTGCATCCGTTGCCCGTCTTCAAGCTCATCGGCGACCTGTCCGTGGACACGGGAAGCTGGTTCCGGCAGATGGCGCAACGCGTTGAGTCATGGATCCACGAAAAAGCGACCTTTGACCCCAAGGCCCAAGAGGTACGCATGGACGACGATCTCGCCCGTGCCATCTACGAGGGGGAACGTTGTATCGAGTGCGGGTGCTGTGTTGCGTCGTGCGGTGTGGCCAACGTGCGTCCGGACTTTGTTGGTCCCGCCGGCATGAATCGCATCGCCCGCTTCATGATGGACCCCAGAGACGAACGTACTGATGGCGAATGGTTTGAGGTCGTCTCAAGCGATGAGGGCGTTTTCGGCTGTCTGGGCCTGATGGCGTGTCATGACATCTGCCCGAAGGGCTTGCCACTGCTTGAAGTATATGCGTACCTCCGACGCAAAATGCTCACAAAGGCGATGACGCCACGGGGGCGTGCAGTTTCGCCTTTGAAGCGCTAGTCATTGAGGATGTAACGATAGCATCGGAGAGGCGCGCGTAGCGCGTCGCCCACTCATGCAGCGTTTCCTATGCTCTGTCCTGATTCTGTTCTTCGGTGCCGCTGCGACGGCGCTGGCGACGCAGCCGTTCGACGGGACACACACCGACCCCATCGCTCCTGTCATTCTCGGTGTTACCGGAATCCTGTTTTTTGCCGTCCTCGGGCGCTTTGGCGCGCGCAAGCTGGGTCAGCCCGCAGTATTAGGTGAGCTGGTCATGGGGTTGATACTCGGCAATGCCGGGTATCTGGTCGGTTTTGAGTTGATTCAAGTCCTACGAGAGGGTCCGGCTATCTTTGACATGGTGGGGCTGGACCTGGCGGGCGCGCCGCTGGAACAGGCGGCCGACAGTGCCCTCGGCCCGGTGGCAGGACCGAATGTCCTCAAGATCCTTCAGGGACCCGGTGGGGTTGCCATGCTGCAGGTAGCCCAGACTGTCGATGTGTTTTCTCGATACGGTGTCATCTTCCTTTTGTTTCTGGTCGGGTTGGGCACAAGCCTGGAAGAGATGCGTCAAGTGGGTGGTGAATCACTACGTGTGGCGTTGGTGGGTGTGCTGCTTCCGTTTGTATTGGGTTTTTCCGCGGCACGACTGTTGATGCCAGAGTTATCGTTGAGCGTAGACCTGTTCATTGCTGCCACGCTCGGTGCAACCAGCATTGGGATCAGTGCGCGCGTGCTCAGCGATCTCGATCAGGCGCACTCGCGGGAAGCGCATGTGATTATAGGCGCTGCTGTGATCGATGATGTCCTGGGTCTTGTGATGCTCGCCATTGTCTCGGGCATTGTGGTATCGGGCAGTTTGGAGCTGACGGCTGTTCTCACGACCATCGCTCTGGCCATTGTGTTTCTGGTCTTCGCGCTTTTGCTCGGACCCTATTTTTTGGACTATACGATTCGCCTAGTGCGCCACCTCGACATCGTCGAGGCAAAAATGTTCATCTCGTTTCTGTTTGTCATGGCACTAGCGTGGCTTGCCAACCTGGTGGGGCTCGCGACGATCGTCGGGGCGTTCGCCGCCGGCTTGATCCTCCACGATGGTTACTTCCGCCACTGGGGCGATTACCGCCAACACCACTTCACCATCAAGGACCTCATTGCACCGCTGGAGACGATCCTGGTGCCTATATTCTTTGTGCTGATGGGAATTCAGGTGAAACTCGAGACATTTCTCGACTGGCACGTGGTGACGATGGCAGCGGGTCTGCTGGTAGCCGCCATCGCAGGGAAGGTGTTATGTGGTTTTGTTGCCGGTAAAGGGGCCAACCGCCTGGCAATTGGGATCGGCATGATGCCGCGTGGTGAGGTCGGGCTTGTTTTTGCTTCGATCGGCAAAAGCCTGGGTGTAATCAGCGACGCACTGTTTTCGGCGGTGGTGTTGATGGTTATCGTGACGACGCTGGCCACCCCGCCGCTGTTGAAGCTGTCACTGCCCCGCCACCTCAAGCCGAGCCCCACGGCATGATAGCCCTTATCGTGTTGTGCTGTTAACTTGAGAGTGGACGCGCGATGCACACTTATACAGAGAAACGCGTACTGCCCTGTACACGAGAACAGGCATTCGAACTGGTGGCCGACGTTGAAAGCTATCACGATTTCGTACCGGCATGGCTTGCGGCACGGATCGTTGAGCGTGAGGGAGATGAACTCATAGTCGACCAAGTCGTTGGCCTCGGCGCGTTTCCAGTTGAATTCGTCTCACACACCAGTCTGCGACCTCCTGATCATATTCACGTTGTCGCCCGCGACGGTCCTTTCCGGTACCTCGACATTAATTGGAACTTTGAGCCCGCTTCACCCTCCGGTTGTCTCACGCATCTCAGCGTGGAATTCGAGCTGTCCTCGCCGTTACTCCAAAGCTTCTTGACCATGCTCTTCAGAATCAGCCTGCGACAGGTTCTGAGGGCTTTCGAGAAACGGGCGCGTCAGCTCTATGATCGGCCAGCGGGAAATCGCTAGGCCGCCCACTAGTGGATAACGGTCTGCACGACGATCCTTTGCCGACGCGGACCCCACCGGGCTAACAGCGCTCGCGAATAGACGTCCCATTGATCCAGATCAAACCAAAACAGGCTGTTATTTGATCGAAGTCAAATTACAGCCAACCCAGCTGCGGTTAAATAACGACACCTTAAATGGGTATCAATTACGTACGTACTCTACGTAGTTATCCGTATACCTTTCACGGTGTTTTCTGCCCATAGCGGGAAGTTAACTACCAAAGCGCGATCACTACCATTTAAAGGAGACGTCATATGAATCCCGTGTATCAACGCTCTGTGCTTGTCGCGGTCGCAGCATTGTTTGCCATGGGTCTGTCCGTGCCCGCAGTTGCCGCCCCACCGAGCGACTGGTCAACGATCCCGACAAAGAGCATAAAACTCTTTTACCCAGGTCAGTCGACGTATCAGTGGCTGCGCACTCGCGAGCACAAAAGGGCTGACAAAAAGACCAGGGCAGGAGAAGCCTGTATCGAATGCCACGAGGGCGAAGAGGAAGAGATCGGTGCGAAGATCGCCGCGGGCGAGCGGCTTGAGCCGGCAAATCTCTCAGGCAAGCAAGGAACGATCGATCTGAACGTGCAGGTGGCCTACGATGCAAAAAATATCTACTGGCGCTTCCGGTGGAAGACCAAGAATAACTTCCCAGGACGGGCGCATCCACACCTGCGTTACGACGGCAAGGAATGGAAGACGTATGGCTATCCTAGGCTGCATAAGCTGGTGCAAACAGGCAAACAGCCGGCCCTTTACGAAGATCGCCTCTCCATGATGATCGACGACGGCACGGTGCCGATGTTCAAGGAACAGGGTTGCTGGCTCACGTGCCACGACGGTCAGCGCGACATGCCCAGGAAAGCCAGCAAGGATCAGGTGAAGGCCCATCCGCTACTCGGTAAGGTGCTAAAGAAGAAAGATGTACGCAAGTATCTGCCGGTTTCGCGTAGCGATGAGAACGTGAGCTGGGATAAGACCAAGTCAGCAGACGAGATCGCCAAGATCAAGGCCGCCGGCGGCTTCGTCGATCTGATGCAGTGGCGTGCCCACCGCTCCAATATCGTCGGTATGAGCGATGACGGTTACGTATTGGAGTATCGTCTGTTCGACGCAGGCAAGAAAATGTTCAGCTCAAACGAGAATAAAAAAGCGCATCAGCCTAAGTTCATGTACAACAAAAACAAGGTTGCCGTGATGTCGGTAACCGCCGATACCGTCCGTGATGTATCCATGCCATACGCGCTCGTGCGCGAACGGAATGCGGTGTCGTTTGATCCCAACGCCGGCTGGAAGCCAGGTGACATGGTGCCGCGATACGTGCTCACTCGTGAGGGTACGAGCGGTTCCGCCGCCGATAACAACAACACCAAGGGCGAGTGGAAAAACGGCATGTGGACGGTTCTGTGGACGCGCCCGTTGAATACCAGTCATACAGAGGATGATAAGATTCTCAAGGAAGGTGGCGTCTACAGTATCGGTTTTGCCGTGCATGACGACAACATAACGACCCGCGGTCATCATGTGTCGTTCCCGTTCACGCTAGGGGTCGGCACCAAGGCCGATATCGAGGCGACCAAGGTCAACTAAGGATACCCGCATAGACCCGGCGGGTACGGCAGTACCCGTCGGGCATTCCGCTCTGAGTGGTGAGCACTTCAAGATGAGGCTGTTTGAGCTCTTAAATCGCGCAGTGGTTATTGCGGCGCTGGGTGGTCTGCTGATCGGTGTCATTGCGGTGTTGGCGGCGGAACAGGTTGATCGCTACACATCTACGGATGCATTTTGCGGGACAGCCTGTCACTCGATGCAGGCTTACATCGCTACCGAGGAAACGTACGTACAGTCGCCGCATCGCACGACGGCTAGCGGTGTGCGCGCGGGATGTGGCGATTGCCACATCTCGAAAGCCGGCATCATCCCAGCCACATGGGATCACATCAAAGGCGGCATCAAGGACATTTTTGTCGAGGCGACCAACGACTTTAGCAAGCCCGAAGTATGGGAAGCGCGCCGGGCGAAACTTGCATATAGTGTGCGTGACAAGATGCTGGCCAATGACAGCGCGAACTGTCGAGTGTGCCACGAAGAAGACGCGATTAAGCCGGAAAAAAAGCGCGGCCAAAAGCAGCACGCCGACGCCGTGGAGCAAGGCCTCACGTGTATCGGGTGCCACTACAATCTTGTGCATCGCGAAGTCGACCCGCGCGATAGCTTTCTCGACGAGGCAGAGCAAGGCAAGAAACGTCAGTAGACAATACACCCTAACCCCTTGCACCCGAGGAAAAGTGTGCGGAAAAACACGGAAACCGCCTTTTTTCGTCGTCATTTTGTTATTCCCGCAGGAACTCATCCCCATAAACCCCGGTGCGTCCGAGCGATGATTTAGCTCGTACGTTCTTGATCTAGATCATCTACTGGCAGCCATGATTCTGACGCAGATCAAGGTCACGCAGGCGCTGTAGACGTAATATTTTTTCGCAATTATCCGCTCAGAGCTTATGTGTTGCCAAAGGAGGCATGATGAGTGCGAAAAAAAACCACAGTAAGCTCAGTCGCAGGAAGTTCTTTAAGCAGCTGGGCGCAGGAACCGCGGCAGCCGCTATCGCGGCCACATTACCTGCCCCGACCAAGGCTCCTGTACCCAAACGAAAACACTACGGTATGCTCATCGATACGCGCAGAGCTGTGGCCGCGGCTTAAGCACGCTAAACACCAATACAGGAGGACACTATGGGCGAAATCCGATCAAAACAGTACCTTGGGATCAAAGAACGGCACGGAAAGTTTATAAGTGCGGTTGAGGCACTCGGTCAAGTAACTAAGCAAGAAGGACCGCTAGATGAAAAGACAGGACACTTGGTTCAACTCGCAGCGGCAGCAGCGATCCGCTCCGAGGGTGCAGTCCACAGCCATGCACGGCGCGCGCTTGAGGCCGGCGCACAAGCGGACGAGATCCGTCATACACTGATTCTTCTCACGAGCACCATTGGTTTTCCTACCGTCGTGGCCGCCTTAACCTGGGCGGATGATGTGATCGAAGGAAAGAAGTGACCGCCGCGCGAATGAATCCGACCACAGCCCACTCTTTCAGTAAACATCTTCAATGGCGAATACCACTCATCTCGAACCGTCCGCGGCCACGCTGAAGGGTCATGCGCCGCTTCGCGTCGCCAAGCGACTTTTTCTCGCCACTCGACCCAAGTTCTTCACCGCCTCTACCCTCCCCATGCTTCTCGGAACGACATGGGGCTATCGTGTGGGCGGGCAGTTTGACCCCGAGGTGTTCACGCTGGCGCTAGCGGCGACGCTCTGCGTTCACGCTGGGGCCAACGTCATCAACGACGTTTTTGACGAGCTCGGTGGCAGCGATCGGGCAAACGGCAACCGCGTCTATCCCTACACGGGTGGCTCACGCTTTATTCAGAACGGTGTGATGACCGTCGCAGAGATGACCCGCTGGGGGGTAGCATTGCTTGCAATGGCGGTTGTATTTGGAACGCTGTTGATCATAGTAAAAGGTGTAACCGTGTTGTTATTTGGGCTGGTGGGGATTGCATTAGGCATGCTCTACTCTATTCCCCCCGTGCAACTGAGCGCGCGTGGTATCGGCGAGACGACGGTTGCGGCGGCGTTCGGGGTCCTGCCGGTCACGGGTGCGGCATGGTTGCAAAGCGGTGTCGTGGACGCTCAGGTGTTGCTTATATCGGTGCCCGTGAGCTTGTGGGTGGCGGCTATTCTGCTCATAAACGAGGTGCCGGATATTCAGGCGGACGCGCAAGCCGGAAAACGAACGCTGGCGGTACGCCTTGGCGCACGAGGGACGCAGGTACTCTATGTATGCTTCCACATTGTCGCCTTCCTCGCTATAGGACTGGCGGTTATCCAAGGAATCGTTTCTTTCCTGGCGACTGCGCTGCCGGCTCTATTGTTGCTCCTTGCAATATATGCGTCTCGTAACATCGGTCGTGCAACAGACCCTGCGCAACCACTGAAACGCAGCATTGAGCTGACGCTTGCGATCCACTCGCTGGGCACATTCTGGCTCGCTGCGTATGTCTGGTACGCGGCGTAGCGTCGGCGACCGTGAGGCGCTTACTTGTTGACGCCGACGGACCCAGAGTTTTGAGATTTTGGCTTCCCACGCTACGGCCCAAGACGTTGACCATTTCGGTCATACCATCCTGGTGGGTAGTACACTCGCCTGGTCTGACGGCAGCGCACTACATGTCCTGGTACTCGTAGCCACACTCGCCGCCGCAATCCTGAGGCAGCTACGTTTTGTACCCGTAGTTTGTTGTAAAATTGCGAGTAGTTTTGCCAATGCAAACCCGCAAAACCAGGGTTGCCTGGAAATATGGTAACGTCTGCCCATGACACGATAGCCCCGTCCTCTGCCGCCGGCGCCGAAAAAATTCTCAGCCGGCTTTACGGGATTAGCGGTCGCGCGAGCAGGTTGCCCGGTGAACTTGATGTTAACTTTCGCATCGACGCCGACTCAGGCGCGCAGTTCCTTCTAAAGATCCACTCGCCCGACAGCAAACCGGAGATCTTAGATCTCCAAAACAAGGCTCTGGCCCACCTGCAGCGCGTAGCGCCCCATCTTGATCTACCCCGCGTGGTGCCAACCCGAAGCGGTGACGAGAGCGGTATTTGGCCCGGCGACGAGGATGCCTCCCATTCGGTGCGACTACTTACGTGGCTTGAGGGCCGGCTGTGGGCCGAGATGAAGCCGAGCGTCACCGAAACCGGCCCGGCCCTCGGGACGTTTCTGGGGAGACTGGATAAAGCGCTCGCCACCTTCTCGCACCCGGCCATGCAGCGGGAATACCTCTGGGACCCGCAGTCCATCGACCGTCAGCTGGATATGTTGGACAGGATCGAACCCGATGCTGTGTACGATAGCGTGCGTCTAATCATTACCCGCTTTCGAGAGGAACTAGCGCCACGGCTTGCTAGCTTACCGAAGCAAGTCATTCATAACGACGCCAACGATCATAACGTTGTACTCGATAAGGACAGTAACGTAGGGCTCATTGATTTCAACGATATTGTTTACAGCTATCGCGCGAGTGAAGTTGCGGTCGCCTGCGCCTATGTCATGCCGGATCACCCCGACCCGATCGCGGTCGCATTGCCGATTGTAGCCGCCTACCATCTGGAAAACCCGCTTTGCGAAGACGAGATCGAGTTGCTGTCTGACTTAATACAAGCCCGCATCGCCACGAGTATCTGCATGGCGGCCCGTCAGATCGCTGATGACCCCCACAACGCTTATCTGTTAGTCAGTCAGAAGCCTTTTCGCACCTTACTTGCATCTCTGGCCAATGAAAATCGGGAACTCGCCATCTGTCGGTTTCGCGATGCGTGCGGCCTTCCCGCGAATCCGAAAACACCGAAGATTATCCGTTGGCTGGAGCAAAACCGGCATCGGTTTGCCAACGTATGTCGTTTCGATCTTAAGGATCACAGCAAGCTTACTGTGATCAAGCTTGGAGTAGACAGCGGGGCGATGTCGCCGCCCGACGAAAGATTTGCGAGCACGGCTGAATTCGCACAGCACATTTCTGCGAGCATACGAAGCGCGGGGGCCGAGGTTGGCGTGGGGCGTTATCTCGAGCGACGCACGGTGTATAAATCTGAGCACTTCGAGATAACGGGCTCGACAGAACAGCGCGACGTCCACCTCGGTATCGACCTTTCCCTACCCGCCGGCGAACCCATCTATGCACCTCTGCCGGGCGTGGTGGAAGCGCTTGCCAACAACAAAGATCGTTACGATTTCGGGCCAATTGTCATCGTGTGCCACGAGATCGGCGACGGCACACCTTTCTGGACGCTGTATGGCCACCTCAGCGCGGCATCGCTCGACCGCCTCAAAGTCGGCCAACCGATTGAGCAAGGTGGGCTCCTGGGGTGGGTCGGCGACTATCCACACAACGGTGACTGGCCACCTCATCTTCATTTCCAAGTGTTGACAACACTCCTCGATATGGGAACGGGGGTGCACGGGGTTGCCGCGTTAAGCCAACTCGATGTATGGGAAAGCATATCCCCCGATCCCAATCTTGTCTTGGGGATTCCTTTCAATTGCTGCGCGCCGGTGCACCGTTCTCGGCAATATCTCATGAATCAGCGCCGTCGTTTCCTTGGAAAGATGCTAAAGGTGTTCTACAAAGAACCGATCAAAATCGTGCGCGGTGAAGGACAGTACCTTTACGATGAAAAAGGAAATCGTTGGCTCGATATGATCAACAATGTGTGTCATGTCGGGCACTGTCACCCGGAAGTAGTGGCCGCCGGTCAGGCACAGATGCAGATGTTGAATACCAACACGCGTTTTCTCCATGACAACATTGTCGCTTATGTCCGCAGGTTGCTGGCAACTTTCCCGGACCCGTTATCGATCTGCTTTCTCGTCAACTCGGGTAGCGAGGCAAACGATCTCGCGCTGCGGCTCGCGTGGACCTATACGAAGCGAAAGGACCTCCTGGTGGTGGAGCATAGCTACCACGGGCACCTCTCCTCCCTCATCGATATCAGTCATTACAAGTTCGCCGGGAAAGGCGGGACCGGATGCCCCGATCATGTTTGGACGACGTCGTGTCCGGACGGTTATCGCGGACGCTTCCGCTATAGCGAACGCGAGGCCGGACGCCGCTACGCCGCGGAAATAAGGCGGCAAATTGACACAATGCAGGCAAGCGGTCGCCGGCCCGCGGCGTTTATCGCCGAGTCGCTGGGCGGTGTGGCAGGTCAGATCGTTCCGCCGCCGGAATATCTCCACCACGCCTACGCACACGTACGCGCCGCGGGCGGACTCTGCATCGCAGACGAGGTTCAAGTAGGCTTCGGGCGTGTCGGCGACGCCATGTGGGCCTTCGAAACCCAGGGCGTGGTGCCCGACATCGTCACTTTGGGCAAACCGATCGGCAACGGCCATCCGTTAGCAGCGGTTATAACTCGCCCTGAAATCGCCGACGCCTTCAGTACAGGCATGGAATATTTCAACACCTTCGGCGGCAACCCCGTCTCGTGCGCCATCGGGCTTGCCGTACTAGACGTCATCCGCAACGAAAATCTAATCGAGAATGCGAATCGTGTCGGTACGCTTATCAGACAGGGGCTCGAGTTGCTTCAACAGAAGTACTCGCTAATCGGTGATGTGCGCGGCTTGGGCCTCTTTATCGGGGCTGAGCTGGTTCATGATCGGAAGACGCTTGCACCTGCGACTGAGGAGGCGGCGCAGATCGTGGCATCCCTCAAAAAACGCGGGGTGTTGCTGTCAACAGATGGTCCTTACGACAATGTGCTCAAAATCAAACCACCGATGTGCATCACTGTGGACGATGCCCGCTACTTTCTCGGCGCACTGGATGAAGCTTTTGCAGAACTTGATTAGGCGAAGAGAATAAGCGCATCAGTGACTTCTTTGCACTTGCCGTAGAAGGCGAGCGGGTCGCCAATAGCCGTCAAGGTAAGAATACCGCTTTCCCTGGTTGGTATTGGCTCACAAAGAAGACGGCCAAAAGAAGTAACAGGACTAAAGAGATCGCCCTGCCCTTCACGGACAATCTCCTTTCTGTTTTCACGTGAACGAACGTTCTTACGGGTGGCAAGAAAAGGAACGCTATAGCGAGCAACGACAACGCCGCTAGTGGGTTGCCAAGCATCATAACCAGGGCCAGGAGGATGAAGATTATCCCGACGGTCCAATTCAGCGCCGCGTATAACGATCGCATCGACTCTTTAGCGCACGTTGTATTGGCAAATGATGTGACGAAGTATTATTAACAGCGACAACGCCTTTGAAGGCATCGTCCACCAGTCCACTACGACGAGACGCGTTATCTCGATATTTATGCGACGCGTTGGCGTCGATCGCTTTTACGACCTATCCCCACACAACACTCGTCTGTCAGGAACTTAACGAGGGCGTCGATCTTGCCGAAGTCGACGATACACCGAAGTACCGTGCCTTCCCGCTCTTGGCGAATAAGGCCCGCCGTTCGCAGATGGCTCAAATGATGCGATAGTGTCGAACCCGGGATCCCAAGCTCTTCCTGGATCTCACCTACAGCAAGACCTTCTTGGCCCGCGCGGACCAGCAAACGCACGATCTTCAAGCGGGTTACGTTGCCGAGCTCGTCGAGGAGCATGGCGGCGGCATCAAGCTCAAGCTTTATCCCGCGTGGCATGATGTTAATTACAACCGATCAAGAAGGTGTTCGGTATCTTCGCCATACTCCTGCTCGGCATGATCGTGAGTGAAGAATGCTTCCCATTTCTCACCCGATAGACCCTTTGTCCACGCCTTGTCCATGTTGGCATAACAACACGTCACCCTGCCCACATCGAGAAACGGTTGCCCGGCTTGTTTCATCCTCTCGGCAACCACCTGCAGCTCTTGTTCGTTCTCGGCCTGGATGCCTAGATGATCCACCCCCGATTGGCTGCCGCGGCTCTCGATCGCGAAATTGAGCTTCGGATCCTCGATCAGCCACTTCGCGTAGTCGTCTCTTACCACCGTCGGCGACTGGGCAAACATGGTGGAGTAGAACTGTATCGCCTGGTCAAGATCGGGTACGGAAAGCGAAATATGAACCCTCATTTGCGAACTCCTCAGTAGGATTGCTCTTTTTCTAGAATGATAGAAATAGACCCGTTAGTCAAGCCCTAGCACATTAGTGATTTATCAAGCCGCAGACCTCCGGTCAGCAGCCTGCTGTAGTCGTTTGACATGCTCCCAATCTCGAGATTTGGCCTGTTATTTGCAAAGATTTCCAACGATGCCAACTGCCCGCCTCGTAGTCAATCCCGTACGAATGACCACGACGAGAGCCGAGGGCGAGCGTGGCAAGAATGCCGAGAAGAGGATGCGATACCGTGAAGTTGGGGAAACTGCTAAATGTGCTATTTCTCGCGTCAGGCACCGGCCTGGTCGGGCACGGCGTACTCGTACTGTTGCAATATCTAAAAGGTTACCCGCATCCAGACGACCCCATGGTCTTAATCGTCCCGGGCGTGGCGTTGCTGGGTTTAGGGCTCTTGGGGACCTATCGGCTACGCGAAGAGCGCCCCACAATAACACAAAGAAGAGTGATCACCACACGCGGCTACAAAGGGCACGAGCGGCGTAGACGGCGGCGACGCGAGGACGCGGATAATCGCGACTCAATACGCTGGGATCCGACCGGTGGAGAACGGCGTGAAGGCGGTGGCCGTCGCAAAGAGGACCAATGGGATGGTGTTCATCGCAAGTTTTGATTCACACGAAGACAGGTCACAGCCGCTACGCGTTCACCGCACACTTCAAAAGAGAAAACTTATTTCTTTTCAATACCTTAGTCTTCATCTGGCCGCTCACCATCTAGACTACACTATAGGAAGATGAACTTCCTGCGTTTTCTTAGCCTCCACAGGAAGAACCTCAAGGCAGCATTCCCCCACGTTACCAGAGGGCCATCGGAGCGGTACCCAGGGTTTACGCTAGTCGAATGGCTGGTTGTGCTCGCGCTCGTGGGTACGATTGTCAGCATCGGCGTACCCGCATACTACAAGTATGTAGATCAAGCGCATATCGCAGAGGCCAAGACCGACATCGGAACGCTGGAACAATCTATTTCGAGGTACGAAGCCAAAAACGAGGGGGAGCTTCCCGACACGCTTGACGATATCGGCTCAGGGAACTTATTGGACCCGTGGGGCAATCCGTACCGGTACTTGAGGATCGCTGGATCAGGCCTAAAAGGAAAAGGGAAACTGCGTAAGGACAAGAAACTGAATCCAATAAACTCCGACTATGACCTGTACAGCGTAGGCCAGGATGGCGACAGCAAACTACCCCTCACCGCTAAAGCCAGCCACGATGACATCATTCGCGCCAATAACGGCGGCTTCATTGGCGTGGCCGTTGACTACTAATATTTGCAGATGAAACTCGACGCGACATTCCTCCGGAGCAAAGTCGCACGCCGGATTTTTATACTGTTCATCGTATCCGCCCTTGTACCGATAGCAACCCTGGCGGTCCTCTCCTTCAGTCAGGTCACAACGCACCTGAACGAGCAGGCGCGGCGAAATCTGCATCAAGCAAGCAAGGCGGCCGGTATGGCCATTCTCGAACGGCTGTTGGGACTGGAGGCCGAATTACAAATGGCCACCCCCTATTTAAGAACTGATTCCGGTTCTTCCATAGCTAAAGTTGCGGAGAATTTCGGTGCACGCCTGGGACAGCGCTTTACGGGCATCGTGCTGGTGGCTGATGACAACCGCCATGTCCCGCTCCTTGGGAATGTTCAGAACCTGCCAAAACTGACTGAGGCAGAGCGCAGGCACATTGCCTCCGGCAACTCCATTATATCCAACCAGTATCGCGAAGGTCTCCCACCACGCCTATTTATCATCTCGGCACTTGATCCGAAGAATCTGGCACGAGAGTTTGTAGTAGGAGAAGTCAACACCACGTACCTTTGGGATGTTAGGGAGACATTGAGGCTGACAATGGAGTTTTGCGTTTTGGATTCCCAATACAGAATCCTATTTTGTTCTCACCCCGCCCCCCAAACCCTTACTAAAGAGGCCCAACACCAAGGAACGGACTCTGCTCTGCGTCAACTCGCCTGGAAACAGGGGGAAGAAGATTACTTGGTAAACTTTTGGTCAATTTTTCTCAAGGCTGCATTCTTTGTTCCCAAATGGACTGTGGTGGTAGGTGAATCGAGATCCGAGGCACTCAAGGCGATAACGGGTTTCAAAGCTATCTTTCCAGCGGTCACTCTCATGGCAGTTCTGCTAGTACTGCTCCTCAGCATCAGTCAAATTCGACGGAGTCTGGTTCCGCTCGAAAATCTACGTGATGGGACCCGCAAGCTTGCTAATCGGGAATTCGATAGTCGGGTAGATGTGAGAAGCGGCGATGAATTTGAAGAGCTCGCCGACTCGTTTAACACGATGGCCTTTCGATTGGGGAGACAGTTCAATGTCTTGGCCACGATGGCTGAAATCGACCGCCTCATACTCTCGGCATTGGATACCAAAAACATCGTCAAAACCGTATTGCTGCGAATGCCCGATATTGTTCTTTGCGACTTTGTCGGCGTTACCTTGGTCGACCCCGAGTCTTCTTACGCGGGACGAACTTTCGTCGGAGTCGATTCAACGGACGAACCGTCATCGTGCGAGATTGAATTAACGACGGAAAACGCGCAGTCACTACACGATAATCCGGGACATCTCGAAATTCACAGTGACCGGGATCCTCCAAGTTATCTCCAACCTCTGGCGCGACAGGGCGCTCAATTTTATATAGTGTTGCCCATTTTCCTCGATGACGAACTTTCTGCACTCATTACGATGGGCTTCCAGGAAACCCCCGGCCTTAGCCAGGAAGATTGGACTCAGGCGCGTCGTTTTGCCGACCGGGTGGCCGTCGCGTTGTCGAACGCAAGCTGGGAAGAGAAGCTCTACCACAAGGCGCATTATGACGTGCTCACTGATCTCCCCAACCGTGTGCTACTAAAGGATCGTTTGCCGCAGGCACTCGTTCGTGCAAAACGCAACAGTAGCCAAGTGGCTGTATTGTTTCTCGATCTTGATCGCTTTAAGTCCATCAATGACTCGCTGGGTCACGCCGCCGGTGACCTCTTCCTCCGGGAAATAACACGCCGCCTGGCTCGGTGTGTGCGTAGCGTCGACACGATAGCCAGACTCGGTGGTGATGAATTCACGATCATTATCCCGGATATAGACCCTGAACAAGACGTCACATCGGACATTACCTTGATCGCGGATAAGGTCCTCTCGGTTATTGCAAAACCATTCATGCTTCATGGTCATGAAGTGAGCGCCACGGCGAGTATTGGCATCGCGCTGTATCCGCGGGACGCAGACAATTACGATGAGCTGTTAAAAAACGCCGATTCCGCTATGTATCATGCCAAAGCGAAAGGCAGAGGCAATTACCAGTTCTACTCCCCAGACCTGAATGCCGCTGCGATTGAACGTCTGGATATGGAGAACAGCCTTCGCCATGCGCTCGAGCAGGCACAGTTTGAACTCTACTACCATCCACAGGTGGACATTCGCAGCGGGCAAATCGTCGGCGCCGAAGCCTTGTTGCGATGGTGGCATCCGGAAAAAGGGCTCGTACAGCCGGTAAAATTTATCCCGCTGGCGGAGCACACTGGCCTGATCGTGCCGATCGGCGAGTGGGTGCTAAAGACCGCCTGCGCTCAGAACAGGACTTGGCGGAACGCAGGCTTTCCGCCGATCAGAGTCGCCGTCAACCTCGCTGCTCGTCAGTTCTCGGACCAGAATCTCGTACAAAAGGTAAAGCAGATCCTGTACGAAACCAAGCTCGAGCCAAGCGGCCTGGCGTTAGAGATTACCGAAGGTACTGTTATGGAAGACATAGACGCGACTATTCAGACGCTCCATGAACTCAACGAAATGGGGCTTTATGTGGCAATAGACGACTTTGGGACTGGTTACTCCTCCTTGACCTACCTGAAGCAGTTTCCCATCCATGAGCTTAAGATAGACCAGTCGTTTGTGCGCGACATCACGACTGATCCCCATGATTCCGCAATTGTGGCCACGATTATTGGGCTCGGACATAGCCTGAACCTGAAAATCGTCGCCGAGGGTGTAGAAACCGAGGAACAGTTAGATATTTTGCGCTCTCGTCAGTGTAACGAGTTCCAGGGTCACTTGACCAGCAAGCCACTCCCAGCTCGTGAATTCGAGGCGCTGCTCGAACAAACAGCGTGCCCGACGACGTCCGAGAAGCGTGCGTCATCAGGGTCCCCACACGCTTGACAGCGACGGCGAGCTCGTGCGCCACGCCAGTCTGGACAAACTCGGCGCGGAGATCCAAAAGCACGCGTTACAGAAAGAGTCAGAAGTGGCGTTAACTGGTATATAGCGTCACAACCGCGACCGCATATTCATCCTCGTCAGCGAGGCTGACATGCACTTCGGTAATGCCGTTGTCTTTGATGAACTCGGAGGCAAAGCCATTGAACTCGAGCAATGGTTTGCCCTTGGCATCATGATTAACACCGATTTGCCGCCACCCTAACCCGCCACTAAAACCCATGCCCATAGCCTTCACAGCGGCCTCCTTCGCGGCAAACCGGCGAGCGAGAAAGTGGGCGCGTTTTTTCTCCTTTTGATAGTCGTCAAGCTCGTGCTCGGTCAGGATCCGGCGAGGAAACTTTTCTCCAAAACGCTCGAGGTTCTTCTCCATGCGGATGACCCGCACAATATCCGTACCAATACCAAAAATCATGTTGGCGACGCCTCGAGCATCAACCGCTTCATTTCCCGTACCGCTTCACCTAAGCCAGTGAATACCGCGCGCGCCACGATCGCATGACCGATATTGAGCTCCGCTATACCGGGAATTGCAGCTATCGCCTGTACGTTGTGATAGTTCAATCCGTGGCCGGCGTTGACCTGGAGACCCAGGTCTAGTCCTTGCTTAACCGCCTCGTGGATGCGCGTGAGCTCGCTCGCCTGCGCAGTCGCACCTGTCGCATCGGCATAATGCCCGGTATGTATCTCAACCATCGGTGCTCTCGTCCTTGCGGCGGCGGTAAGCTGCTCGGAATCGGGGTCAATGAACAACGACACGCGCACATCAACGTCCTTGAGACGCGCACATACTTCTGTCAGCTCTTTTTGTAATGCAACCACATTGAGCCCACCCTCGGTAGTCAGCTCTTCTCGCCGCTCGGGGACAAGGCAACAGTGTTCGGGCCCGATGTCTAGCGCGAACTTGACCATCTCCTCCACTGCCGCCATTTCCAAATTCATGCGTGTCTGCAACACCTGCTTAAGGAGCTGGACATCACGCTCCCGAATATGCCGACGGTCTTCGCGCAGGTGCAGCGTGATGCTGTCCGCACCCGCCTGCTCGGCATCGATTGCCGCTTGCACAGGGTCGGGGTATCGTGTTCCGCGCACCTGGCGCAGAGTTGCCACGTGGTCGATGTTAACACCCAGTTCGATCACCGCGAGTCTCTCAGTCAGTCCCAACAACGGGTGCCTGCTGCAGGTCGCGAAACAGCTTCCGGCTATTTAATGGTTTTCCACCAAGATACTCATCAAGCACAACGCGCATGAGTATCTTGGTTTCTCTCAGTGCGGTCACGTCATTCAAGCTCTCACGGGCCAGTGCGAGCAGGCTGGAACCCTGTATTCTCACTCCTCGCTTCGGACCTTGCACCCCAGTCTCGGCGACTCGAACCGGCCCGCGATTGACGATGTACTCGTAAATGGCATCGGATTGAATAGGCGCATTATCGTCGATCTCATTATTGAGCACTAGCCCATAACCAACTTCCTGCAGGAGACGTTTTTCAAATATCCGCAGCGTACGTTCGGACCCCTTATCTAGTTGCAATGCTTTCAATGATGACTGATAGGTGTCGAATAGCGACTCGTGCGGATCATGACGGTGCAGTAACCGTAGCAATAACTCGTTCATATAAAACCCGCAATACAAGCCGACACCGCTGAGAAAGATCGTATCATCGGCGGGCTCGACCCCCGACAGCACCGGCAATTCGCCTCGCCCACTCCACCCGATAAACAGCGGTTGGAAGCATTCCAACGGGGTACGCTGTCTAACGCGCGCGCGTCGTACTCCCTTGGCCAGCAACCCTAGTCGGCCGTATGCACGGGTAAACACTTCGAGCAGGAGGCTGGTCTCGCCATAGCTGTAGTGGTGCAACACATAGGCTGGCTGTTGGCTAACTCGCATCGCTCAGAACTTATAGACCGTGGCAGTAAACGCAGAGCACGCAAAGGCGCAGAGAACGCAGAGATTATATCTATTTCATCTGCTCATTAAACTCTCTGCGCGCTCCGCGTCTCCGCGCTCTCTTGCGTAGATCGGTAAGCGCTTCTACTCGTCTCCGTACTGGAGGCTTCGGAGCAGCGCCTCACTGTCCGCCCAGCCCTGTCGTACTTTGACCCATAATTCAAGATAAACTTTGCAACCAAACAAGGTCTCCATCTCGTGGCGCGCTCGCTGACCGATTGTCTTAAGCCGTTCACCGCGTTGGCCGATGATAATCGCCTTTTGGCCTTCCCTTTCCACCCAGATCACGGCGTTGATATGAAGGACTTTATGCGCCCGTTCGAATCCTTCGACACCTACCGCGACGGCATAGGGAACTTCTTCGCGTAAATCGCGAAACACCTGCTCACGTACGAGTTCTGCAGCGACAAACCTCTCGTCACGATTCGTGGTCTGACCTTCTGGAAAAAGCGGGGGCTGTTGCGGCAATTGACTCAGGATCGCGCACTCCAAGTCATCGACATTCTCGCCTGTGAGCGCACACACAGGAATGATTTCGGCAAAATTCATGCGCTCAGACACGTCTTTGATGAGCGGCAGCAATTGAGCACGGTCTTTCAATTTATCCATTTTGTTAATGACCAGGATGACTGGAGAGGGCTGTCCGCGTACTAAATTCATGACATGCTCGTCCGCCGCTGTCCAGCCGTCTGCAGCGATCAGCCACACGACGCAATCCACACCTTCGAGACTTCCGCGAGCGGCTCGGTTCATATACCGACCGAGCATGCTTTTAGCACCCTCGTGCAGACCTGGTGTGTCGACATAAACGATTTGGGCATGCTCGTCAGTCTTGATGCCCAGTATCCGCGCGCGTGTCGTCTGCGGACGGTGGGACGTGATGCTGATCTTGCGCGCTACCAGCCGGTTGACCAGCGTCGATTTACCGACGTTCGGCCGACCAACTACTGCGGCCAGGCCACAGCGGAAATCCTCAGGCACTGGGATGTACCGCCAGCAGCTTCAGCGCCGTGGTAGCCGCCTCTTGTTCCGCGGTGCGGCGACTCTTGCCGCTACCTTGCACTGGTTGCTCAAGCCCCGGTACAACGCACTCGACGTGAAAAGTCTGCTCGTGGGCTTCGCCCGTAACCGCCACGATGTTATACACAGGTGTGGCGAGCAATCGCTTCTGCAGATACTCCTGAAGTTGCGTCTTGGGGTCTTTCCGCAGAGTTTCCGGAGTAACGTCGGCAAGCACGTCGCGGTAAGCGGCGAGGATGACTGAACGTGCGTGGTCGATATTCGTGTCTAGAAAGATCGCGCCAAACACTGCCTCGAGTGCGTCCGCGAGTATAGAGTCGCGCTCGAAACCCCCGCTTTTCAGCTCGCCAGCACCAAGCCGAAGATGATCGCCTAATCTGAGTTGTCGCGCGAGCCGGGCCAGCGTCTCTTTTTTCACGAGGCTTGCGCGCAGGCGCGTCAACTCACCTTCGCTAAGATCGGGGTAACGTTCATAGAGCGCCGCCGAGATAGCAAAGTTGAGGACGCTGTCCCCTAAGAACTCAAGCCTTTCGTAGTTATCCGCGCCCTTGCTCGAATGTGTCAGCGCGCATTCGAGCAGTTCTAGATCTCTAAATTCATAGTTTAACTGGCGACAGAATTCAGCGAGTCCGCTACTCAAACGCAGGAACCTCTGCCTCGTGATTGAATTCGAGCAATGCAGAGATATTCAGAACCAGTGGTATCTGAACCTCGTATTCGATCTTGATTATCTTTAACTTCCCTCGGCGTTCAATGACGATATCCTGGAGCGCTACGTGCGTGATGTCATCGATATCGAAGCGCTTGCGCAGCGCTTCTCTAATCGCCGGATTCGTCATACCACTGTTTTCTGCTTGCCTCTCCACGCTGTCGAGCGCGCCCTTTATTTTAAGGTCATCGAGGTACGCGGGTATAAGCTTAAACAAGAGCAACGCGAAAAAGACTACCAACAGGGAGATCACCAACACACCCCACATCGTCACCCCGTGCTCGCGTGATTTGATGTTCATTAGCATGTCCTCAAACCTTTTGCCTTTGACTCTAGTGTATCGAATCTCCGATACGATGCCAGACGATACGATTCCATAACCAGCCGCTATCACTTCTCGTGTCTAAGCTAAACCAAACAAGAAAGGCTCTTCCTACCAAATTCTGGTTCGGTACATAGCCCCAAAACCGGCTGTCATTGCTACGATCGCGGTTATCGCCCATGACAAAGTAATGGTTCGCCGGCACGACGAACTTCACGGCACCGAAGGCGGGCTTACCGATCGTCAGGATCTCATGTGCTGCCTCACCTAACTCCTCGGTAAATCGCTGAGCCTCGATCGTCTGATGCCCGGACTCTCTCAAGGTATACGGACGCGGGTCCCGCTGGGACACCAATTCATCATTGATATAGAGCCGTTTGTCCTTATATACGATCTCGTCGCCCGGCAGCCCCACTACTCGCTTAATATAATTTATAGATGTATCTCCAGGAAAACGGAAGACGATTACATCGCCTCGCTTGGGCGCACGTACATCGACGATTTTGCTGTTTATTACGGGGACCCTTATGCCATAGGCGAATTTGTTTACCAGAATGAAGTCTCCCACCAGCAGGCTGGGCAACATCGATCCGGACGGGATCCGGAACGGTTCGACGAGAAATGAGCGCAACAAAAAGACGATCAGGATCACCGGGAAGAATGCACGTGCATATTCAACATACAGGGGTTCCTTCAACGCCTTCTCCACGGCCTTGTTGCTGCCCCCGGCTCGTAAGATGGCTTCGGCATTCCGCTTACGGCCCGGCATGCTGATGACGCGATCCACCAGCCAAATCAGCCCAGTAGCGCAAAGTGCTATCAACATCACAAGTGCAAAATCCATGATCACTTCTCCGCCACCCTCAGCACTGCCAGGAACGCTTCTTGCGGGATCTCTACTGATCCAAGTTGCTTCATGCGTTTCTTGCCCTCTTTTTGTTTCTCCAACAGTTTCCGCTTACGCGTGACGTCGCCCCCGTAGCACTTGGCGGTGACATTCTTGCGCAGCGCTTTCACGGTCTCGCGTGCGATAATGCGTGATCCTATCGCGGCTTGAATAGCGACATCGAACATCTGCCGCGGTATGATCTCCTTCAGGCGCTTTACCAGCTCGCGACCGCGATAAGGCCCGTGGTCATGGTGCACGATAGTCGAGAGCGCGTCGACCCGCCCCCCATTAATAAGTATGTCAAGCTTGCACACTTGTGAGGCACGGAACTCGAGAAAATCATAGTCGAATGATGCATAACCACGGCTTACGGACTTAAGCCGATCAAAGAAATCCAAAACGACCTCATTAAGCGGCAAATCATAGGTCAATATGACCTGCTTTCCCAGGTAATGCATGTTCTGCTGGATGCCACGCTTTTCTACGCACAGCCCGATCACCGCACCGACATAATCTTGAGGGACCAGGATCGTCGCTCGTATCACCGGCTCGCGAATCTCCAGGATACGTGACGGATCCGGCATTTTCACCGGATTGTCTATGTTAATCACATCACCGCTCTTCGTCAGCGCCTCGTAAACCACTGTCGGTGCCGTGGTGATCAGCCTCAGTCCATGCTCGCGTTCCAATCGCTCTTGCACGATCTCCATGTGTAACAGCCCAAGAAAACCGCAACGGAAACCGAAGCCCAGCGCCTCAGACGTTTCCGGCTCGCAATAGAGCGAGGCGTCATTCAAGCGCAGCTTCTCCAGTGCATCCCGAAATGCGTCGTAGTCGCCGGAGTCCGCCGGATAGAGGCCGGCAAATACCCGTGGTTTGATCTCCTTAAACCCAGGTAACGGTGCAGCAGCCGGACGCTCCACGCTCGTGATCGTGTCACCGACCCGCGCCCCACGGATATCCTTCACCCCAGCTATGACGAAACCCACCTGTCCAGCCCGCAACTGACCTACCGTTCGCCGTTTGGGCGTAAATATGCCCATCTGCTCGGTTACATACTGTCGCCCGGTGGCCATCAGGCGTATTCGTTGCTTTGCGCGCAGGGTGCCCTGCATGACCCGTACCAGCGAGATCGTGCCGAGGTAATTGTCAAACCAGGAATCAATAATAAGTGCTTGCAAGGATGCGTCCGGATCTCCTTTGGGTGCAGGAATGCGCGTAACAATAGCCTCTAGGATATTCTGCACGCCGTCGCCAGTCTTCGCGCTCGCGCGAATTGCATCCTGTGCCTCGATGCCGATGATTTCCTCGATCTCTACAATCGTCCGTTCCGGATCGGCTATCGGAAGGTCAATTTTATTCAAAACTGGCAGGATCTCGAGGTGCAACTCAGACGCCGTGTAACAATTCGCCACTGTCTGCGCCTGCACACCCTGCCCCGCATCCACGACCAGTAAGGCACCTTCACAAGCTGTCAGCGAACGTGACACTTCGTAAGAAAAGTCTACGTGCCCAGGCGTATCGATCATGTTCAAACGATACGTCTTGCCATCGCGAGCGACGTAATCAAGCGCGACACTTTGCGCCTTGATGGTAATGCCACGCTCGCGTTCTAACTCCATCGAGTCCAGCACCTGGTCGGCCATTTCCCGGTCGGCTAACGCGCCACACAGCTCAATGAACCGGTCAGCAAGCGTGGATTTGCCATGATCGATATGCGCGATGATCGAAAAATTGCGAATTAAGCTGTGGTGTTCGCCACTCATGCGGTTGCCCGCGCTGCAAGCTCCACCAAGCCGCGGCTGCAGCCGCTGTCGTTCAGGTCAGCAAGCAAGAAAAAGGCGCCTGCTGCGCCCGTTTGTTTAATAACCATGAATCGGTGAAACATACATAATCATAGCTTATTGGCGCGCCGCTTGAATACTCCTGAGGGGTATACGCACGCGACGCCATCGGCACAACGCTCGTTACCACGCCTCACAGAAAGGGATAGCAACACATAAAGGAAGAATTGGGCCACGAAGGAAGATGCGAGTGTTCTACGCCGCAGCCCATCCCATTCAGGGCGCGGGGGATACGGACTCGCCGATCAGCTGAACCGTTGCCGCAGGGACCTCACCGACGACTATGATTTGGTAGTCATTCACCATGTTACCATAGGCGTGTACAGCACCCATGCTACTTGCTCCGACCATAGTAGAACCCAGGCCCTTCTTATCCATTTTTTCGACAAACACCGACACAGCGGCGAGGCCGTCTGAATACACCAGATGTTCCACTGGACGGTTGCGAGTGGGGTTTTTGCGCATGATCCGGTTCGCCAGCACAAAGCCGCTTGGGAGTCGACCCGCGGACCACCCGGGTATCGGTTGTGTTTCCGACGTTTCCATCGTTTTGCCCCAATACCAGGCCAACTCTTCGATTGCCATCCCGGGTTGAAGATCCATAGGGTCAATAGTCCCACCGATATCCACATGCGTGAACATAAACTGCTCCAGGGTATTGCCCATGTGGTCGACCAAGTCGGCTTTGAGCAACAAACTGGTTTTAGTGTCCGCCCATAAATGGTAACCATAACGGTAATCGTCGCGCGGCTTGATGAGCACGACCTGGGCTGTTCGACCGGTGACGCGACCGGGCTTGCTTAGCTCAATGACATAGTTCTTCTTCAGATCCTTGACGCGTTCCGGCAGAATGACCGGAAAGCTCTTCTCCCGACCCAGTCGATGCTCGACGACCACCGATTTGCGATCGGGCAGATAGCACATCACCTGCTGATCGTCCCGTATCACCTCACGCGCCGCACCATTTAACGACACCAGACGTTCCTGCACCGCGCCCTTATCGACCCAATGAATAATGCGCATTGCCTCAAGTTGGGCGCCATGTTGATAGACAAAAGTCCCGTCATAACTGAGCTTGCGGGTAGCCTGGCTCATCTTCATAAGCCAGTCATAGGCGGGATCCGCAGACTCAGCAGCAGGGCTAAGGGCAAGCAGCACAACAACGATCGTGCAAACGCGCGGGTCGGCCACTCTCATTGACCGTTATCGTAGCCGACTACGCGTACATAAGAGAACACGCCGTTCATCCCAGAGGTTGGAGTGAATTCATTATGCTGCACCAGATACACATTTAGCGCCTTGGCTACCTCTGGTTCATCCGTATCCCAGCGCGTGGTGCCGGCACGGATATATTCGCCCTGATGGGCCACCTGCGGCAGTGGTTGTCGCTCGTCTGGGGCAAACCACTGTGCACCCAATATCGCCACCGCCGCGACGGAAGCCGCTAGTGCCAAACTGCCAACCCATTTTGCGACCGATCGCCCACGACCGGCAGCGTACACGCTGGAGCTGATCGGTGGCGGCAAATCCCGGATGCGGTCTGCGATCCGGTCGCTCAGGCCGGTGGGCACCACAGACCCCAACTCCTTGCTGAGCACAGCGCGGATCAGGTGGTAACGCTCCCAGGTCTTGCGTAGCTCCGGATCATGTGAAACCGCCGCCAGCACACGGGCCTGTTCAGCCTCGCTGAGTTGGGCGTCCATCATTGCAGACAAACTTTCTTTCATCTCGCATAAACCCCGTTAATATGGATTAAAGGCAATGGCCGTCATCTTTCGAGCAGCGGTTTGAGTTCCCTGTCGACTGCTTCGCGCGCCCGGAATATGCGCGAGCGTACGGTCCCGATCGGGCAGTCCATAACCTGCGCAATCTCCTCGTAACTCAGTCCTTCGATATCCCTAAGGGTAATCGCCGTGCGAAGATCCACCGGAAGCCCGTCGATAGCCCTGCCAACGGTATCGGCAATCTCGTCAGTTAGTACATTCCTTTCCGGGGTCGCGAGATCCCGGAGTCTATCAACGCCCTCCAGCACCTCGAGGCCTTCGATACCGATGTCCGAGTTAGGCGGCCGGCGTCCCTGCGACTCCAGGTAATTTTTCGCTGTATTGACCGCAATCCGATAAAGCCAAGTATAGAAGGCGCTGTCCCCCCGAAAGCCAGCCATCGCGCGGTAAGCCTTGATAAAGACCTCCTGCGTAATATCTTCCACTTCTGCCCGGTCAAACACATAGCGACCGACCAACTTTGCCACCTTGTGCTGGTACTTTCGTACAAGCAGGTCAAAAGCATCCCTTTCGCCGCCCTGTACCCGGGCAACAAGCACTTGATCGACACTGCGTTCGCCCACTAGAGGAATCCCCTGTCGCGGCAGCGGCAACGCAGTGCGTCACCTTTAAATGACCGTATCAAATGGATAAAGTTCGCCCAGACTAGTCCCCCACGGTGGCTGGGACGAATTTGTTCTGCTTTGTCCGCAGCCGCACCCGCGGGCCTCGGGTGCACTCGAATACCCAGGTGCATATGGTAGGATAACGTAAATATCGACATTTCGCCTTCCCCCGCCTGCTCAAACCTCATGTCGGTCCAGGAACCCGCGGATGTACTCATCGTCGGTGCTGGTATCGCCGGGCTCAGTCTTGCCCTTCATCTCGCCGACAGCGCTCGGGTGATCGTGGTCGCCAAGGGGGCACTGAGCGAGGGCGCAAGCCTCTACGCGCAGGGGGGCATCGCCGCCGCTGTAGACCAAGGGGAGGATTCGCTTGCGGCCCACGCCGAGGACACGGTGCACGCGGGGGCCGGTCTCACGCACGCGGCCACGGTCGAATACGTCGTCGAGCACGGTCCAGAGGCGGTGCGTTGGCTGATCCAACAGGGCGTGGTGTTTAGTCGTGAAAGCGGCGCCCGTTATCACCTTACACAAGAAGGCGGACACAGCTACCGCCGGGTATTTCATGCCGCCGATGCTACCGGACGAGCCATTCAAGACGCGCTCGAGAAGCGTGTCCATGCCCACCCGGGCATTACCATCCATGAAAACACCCTAGCCGTGGATCTGATCACGCGCCGCAAACTCACGCGTACCGGTCGCAATCGCTGTCTAGGGCTGTATGGGCTCGACAAAAATACTGGCAACACCACGACCTTTTCCGCACGGCATGTTGTGCTGGCCACCGGCGGCGCCTCTAAGGTCTATCTCTATACCAGCAATCCCGGCACGAGTACGGGTGACGGCATTGCGATGGCTTGGCGTGCCGGTTGTAGCGTCGCCAATATGGAGTTCATGCAGTTCCATCCCACCTGCCTGTATCATTCGCAGGCAAAGTCTTTCTTGATTTCCGAGGCTGTACGCGGTGAAGGCGGACGCCTGTTATTGCTCGACGGTGAGCCGTTCATGCACCGACACGATGAGCGTGGCGAGCTGGCGCCGCGCGACATTGTAGCGCGCGCGATCGACTATGAGATGAAGCGCGGGGGGCTGGATTTCGTTCACCTCGATATCAGCCATAGATCAGCCCGCTTTATTAAGGGCCATTTTCCCAACATCTATCAACGCTGCCTGCAGTTCGGGTACGACATGACGCGTGGACCGATTCCCGTGGTCCCCGCCGCACACTATACTTGCGGGGGTATCGTCACGGACCTCAACGGCCAAACCGATCTCGATGGACTGCATGCCATTGGCGAGTGTGCATTCACCGGGTTACACGGCGCCAACCGTTTAGCGAGCAATTCTTTGCTCGAATGCGTCGTATTTGCCCAGACCGCCGCGCGTGACCTTCGGCAGCGTTTACAAGGCGATATTAACATTTGCACGGAACTACCCCCGTGGGATGAAAGCCGTGTCACCGATGCGGATGAGCAGATCGTCGTTTCCCATAACTGGGCCGAGTTACGCCAATTCATATGGGATTACGTGGGTATTGTCAGAACCACCAAGCGGCTGCAGCGTGCGCAGCGCCGCATCGAGCTGCTGCAAGAAGAAATACGCGAATACTACAGCCACTTTAAGGTGACGAACGATCTCTTGGAGCTGCGCAATCTCGTGTTGGTGGCAGAACTCATCGTGCGTTCCGCCCTCGCCCGCCGGGAAAGCCGCGGACTGCATTTCACGCGCGACTATCCAGCGCCAGATACCAACACGCCACCACGCGACACGGTGCTCATTCCGCCCAGCTTTGAAGCTTCAGTCGTGCGCGCAAACGCCTGAAAGCGTCTGCGTCTACGGCATCAGCGGGGATCACGAGGTTCACCGGCAACCACGCGCCGGGACAACGTAGCTGTACCAGTACGACCCACGGATGCACGTAGTGCGTTCGCAGGCGGCATGGTCCGCGGCCGTCGCTGTTTTGAAGTCGGAGCGTCCAGTCGCCGTCGCCCTCGAGCATCACGTTAGACACGGCATGCGACGCGCGCCGCAACGCGTGCAGCCATAATGTGTGATAAAGACTCAACACCACGACCATTGAGAGCGCGATCCGTAGCCACCAACTTATAGGTAGCGACAGCACGATCAACCACGCACCCACATGCAGAGCGAGCATGATGGCGGTCAGCGTGAGCGAGCCTTTCAAGTCGAAGATCAAATTATCGTCTGATCTTTCTGACAAGACCGGCCAGCTCCTCGTCCGCGGGCTGCTCGCTACCATTGATGTAGGCAAGCAGTGTGGGATCAGGCAGGGATAGAAGCCTGCGGAACGCCGCCTGCTCCGATTCCGCCAGCGTCGTGTAATATTCGTCGAAAAACGGCTGCAACACGAGATCGAGCTCACGCAGACCCCGGCGACAGCGCCAACGCAGACGCTTGAGTTCCGCTATGTCCATCACAGTACGCAATACACCAGTAACGTGAGCATGTTCCGCTTCTGGTATAAGCAAACCGTCGTGTGTGTCGACAACGATTGCGGCCAGCCACACCGAGGCTTCGAGCACCGCGCCCAATCCTGCTTATTGTTTATCGCGACCGTCACCATTTTACAGCGGGAATCTCTTATCCTCTATCGGACAACCGAAGGGGCCGGTTCCCCGGCTCTGCAAAATTAGCTATCATTGCCCGCCCTTCAGCCCGGGCGGCAGTAGACTTTCATGATCGCGGAGTGGAAAACCTTTCTCGCAAACGCCGGCGCCGTCATTCAAGATGGCCGGGTGGAGCACTTTGGCGACCCACAGAAAGAGCGGGACGCGATGGCGGCCGGCAACATTGTTACTGATCTCTCCAGCTTGGCACTCATTCGCGTGGGAGGGGATGACGCCGCAACCTTTCTGCAAGGACAGCTCACAAATGATATTCGCCTGCTTGATGAATCGCGCAGCCAGTTGAGCGCCTACTGCGATCCAAAGGGACGGATGTTAGCCATTTTCCGGCTCTTCATGGGCGATAACGCTTATATGCTACAACTACCGGCATCACTGCAAGACAGTATTATCAACCGTCTACGCGTACATGTGTTGCGATCAAAAGTAACCGTAGAACCCGCCAAAGAAGAACTGCAATGCATTGGGCTGGCCGGTCCCGATGCGGAGGCGATTATGCAGACACAAACCGGGTTCGTGCCAATGGAAAAGGAGTCGTGCGTAACCCGTGACAGTCTGACGGCCATGCGAGTTGCGGGGGTGCAACCTCGCTTCGAGATCGTCGGTCCACTCGACGCATTGCGACAGCTATGGGATCGTATTAACCATCAGGCGGTGGCTGTGGGTACATCGGCGTGGACCTGGCTAGAGATCATGGCAGGTGTGCCAAATGTTTATCCGCAAACATCGGGGGCAATCGTGCCACAGATGGCTAATCTTGAGCTACTGGACGGTGTTAATTTCGAGAAAGGTTGCTATAGCGGCCAAGAAATCATCGCGCGCCTACACCACCGCGGGAAAGTCAAGCAGCGCATGTATCGCAGCCATGTGACTATCGATGAGATACCGGAACCAGGCGATGCGATCTACGCATCCGATTTACGTGGCCAGGCTACCGGTATGGTGGTTCACGCCGCCGCCTCACCCGAGGGTGGCCATGACATGCTGGCCGTTATTCACAGCAGCAGTGTGGCCAGCGGCGACCTGCACTTAGGGAGCGAACAAGGACCCGCCCTCACGATTGAGAAGTTGCCCTACCGCCTGGTCAGCTAATCAGAGCGGGATCGTCGCGATGAGACGCGATCGATTTGGCGTTTTACCTTTGGCTACTGCATGTGGCCAGAGGCTTCGACGACATGGAAAAAAGTCTCGCCCTCTTTCACCATTCCGAGATCCGCCCGGGCACGCTCCTCGATAGCGTCCAGTCCGTGCTTCAAATCCAGAACCTCGGCGATTAGTGCCTTGTTTCGCTCCCCCAGGCGTATGTTCTCGGTCCTCTGCGCTTCCACCTGCTGGTGCAGTCGCCACACCGCGGGCACGCTACCGCTGCCGAACCAGAGTGGATATTGAAGTACGAGCAGCAACCCTAGCAAGATGTAGCGCACGAGGTTCATGCCAATTTGTTACAAAGATCCTTGTAGTATCCGCCGATTCATTGCAAAACCGCAAAAGCCTTCTCGCCCGGGTAAGTAGCCCCTGCCCCGAGTTCCTCCTCGATACGTAAGAGTCGATTGTACTTCGCCACGCGGTCGGAACGCGATAGCGAGCCAGTCTTAATTTGCCCTGCCCCGGTCGCCACTGCGATATCGGCGATGATAGTATCCTCCGTTTCGCCGGAGCGGTGTGAGATCACAGACGTGTATCGCGCCCTCTTGGCCATTGCGATCGCGGCGAAGGTCTCCGTCAGTGTGCCGATCTGATTGACCTTGATTAGTACAGAGTTAGCAATGCCGGTGCGGATCCCCTCGTCCAGGATACGCGTGTTGGTAACAAACAGATCATCGCCCACAAGTTGTACTTTCCTGCCCAAAGCCTGCGTCAGCCACGCCCAACCGGCCCAGTCATGCTCAGCCATGCCGTCTTCAATAGTAATGATAGGATATTGACGAACCCATTTTGCCAATAGGTTCGTCATGTCAACCGCGGTAAGGCTCAGCCCTTCGGCGGCGAGCTCATATCGCTCCTCCCTAAAGAACTCCGAACTGGCGCAATCCAGCCCGAGCGCCACATCCTCGCCAGGGCGGTAGCCGGCCTTGTCAATAGCCTCGAGGATCACCTCGATCGCGGCCTCGTTAGACGCGAGATCCGGTGCAAATCCACCTTCATCGCCAACGGACGTACTGAGCCCTTTGCCGCGCAGCACACCTTTAAGGGCGTGAAAGACCTCGGTGCCGCAACGCAACGCCTCCGAAAAGCTGTCGAGTCCCACGGGGATTATCATGAACTCCTGTAGATCAACATTATTGTCCGCATGCGCTCCACCATTGATAACATTCATCATCGGCACCGGCATGCAAAGATCATGTTCGTCTCCGAGGTAGCGATAAAGCGGTTGATCGAGGTGCGCGGCAGCGGCTCTAGCTACCGCAAGCGACACACCGAGAATGGCATTGGCCCCCAGTCGCTGCTTGTTTTCGGTGCCGTCGAGTTCCCACATGATGCGGTCAACCGCCTCCTGATCGCGCGCATCGCGTCCGAGCAGCGCGCTGCAGATTTCGTCATTGACATGTTCGACTGCTTTTAATACGCCCTTGCCGCCGTAACGCCGTGGGTCGCCGTCGCGTAACTCCACCGCTTCACGCTCGCCGGTCGACGCACCGGACGGTACGGAGGCGCGACCGAAGGCACCGGACTTCAGCTCGATATCGACTTCGACAGTGGGGTTACCGCGGGAATCGAGAATCTCGCGGGCATGCACGCCAATTATTTTTGGCATGTTCTCTTTTTCTCTAAATAGCCGGACAGGACGAACACGTTTATCATAAACTCCTACTAGTGGACGCTAGTGAATGGCACCGCAAAGTCAAGCTCGCCACACCCGCTATTGCTAAATACTTATCGCTTTTCAGCAGATCGACACTTAGCTTGATGACGACCAGCGGGTGACGCTTTAGCTTTGTTGAACCCCGACCTCCCTCGACAATGCGTTGCCGGCCTTAACCGTCTCGTCCAAAGCCTTTAAGGTTTCCAACAACTCTTGCATGCGCTCTAGCGGCCACGCATTGGGGCCATCACTAGGCGCATTGTCGGGATCGGGGTGTGTCTCCATGAACAAGCCGGCGACACCGACAGACGTCGCCGCCCGCGCCAAAGTCGGGACGAACTCGCGCTGCCCGCCGGACGCGCCGCCTTGCGCACCTGGCAACTGCACGGAGTGTGTGGCGTCAAACACCACCGGACATCCGGTCGCACGCATGATGACTAGTGAGCGCATGTCCGATACCAGGTTGTTATAGCCGAAGCTCACGCCCCGCTCGCAGACCAGAATTCGGTCTTTAGCACCTGCCACAATCGCCTTGTCGACGACGTTTTTCATCTCCCAAGGGGCAAGAAACTGTCCTTTTTTGATATTCATTGGCTTGCCGGAGGCGGCCACGGCGTTGATGAAATCGGTCTGCCGACACAGAAACGCTGGTGTCTGCAATACATCGACAACAGCGGCGGCGGCTTCGATCTCGCCTATGTCATGTACGTCCGTCAACACCGGTACGCCGATCTCTTGGCGCACGCGCTCAAGCACGGCTAGCCCCTCATCCATGCCGAGACCGCGGAAGGATTTGTGCGAGCTACGGTTGGCCTTGTCGTACGAAGATTTATAAACGAAAGGAATGCCGAGGCTGTCGGTAAGCTCTTTAAGCGTACCGGCGGTATCCAGCGCCAGGCCTTTTGATTCGATGACGCACGGACCGGCAATCAAAAACAAAGGGTGGTCAAGCCCGACCTCAAAACCACAAAGTTTCATTTAGCGGCAACCCGCTTCCCAAAAACCGTCTCATGATGTGTACGAGCGGCACTCACGTATCCGGTAAACAAGGGGTGTCCGTCGCGTGGAGTGGAGGTAAATTCAGGATGGAACTGTACGCCTATGAACCAGGGATGTTCGGAAAGCTCGATAATCTCGACGAGCAGATGATCGCGCGACGTTCCGGAGATGACCAGCCCCTTGCTTTGCAGGAGCTCGCGATACGCGTTGTTGAATTCATAACGATGCCGGTGACGCTCGACAATAACATCCTTTCCGTACAGCGTGTGTGTGCGCGAGCCTGGCAAAAGGTTACATGCCTGACCGCCGAGACGCATGGTACCGCCTAGATCGCCGTCGACACTGCGCAACTCCTTTGTACCGTCGGCATTGACCCATTCCGTAACCAACGCGATGATGGGGTCCGGTGTCTTCGCATTAAACTCGGTGCTTTGCGCGTGCTCAAGACCCGCCACATTGCGTGCAAACTCAATGACTGCGACCTGCATGCCGAGGCAAATGCCAAGGTAAGGGATCTTGTTTACCCGCGCATAATTGACTGCTTTTATCTTGCCCTCAATACCGCGTTCACCGAATCCACCGGGCACCAGAATCGCATTGACGCCCTTGAGCTCCCCGGTACCGTGGCTTTCGATTTGCTCGGAGTCGACGTAGCGGATGTTCACCCGGGTACGCGTATGAATCCCGGCGTGCACCAAGGCCTCGGATAACGACTTATAGGAATCGGTGAGGTCGACATATTTGCCCACCATCGCCACTGTCACTTCTGCTTCCGGGTGCTCCATATCATGCACCACCCGTTGCCATTCCGACAGGTCAGCGGCGGGCACATGGAGGTCCAATTTTTCCACGATAATGTCATCCAGGCCCTGTTCATGGAGCATGGCGGGGATCTTGTAGATACTGTCTACATCCACAGCAGAGATGACCGCCTTGCGCGGCACGTTGGTAAACAAAGCAATCTTGCGCCGCTCCTCCTCGGGCAGACGACGTTCTGCGCGACACAACAGCACCTCCGGTTGAATACCAATCGAGCGGAGCTCCTTGACCGAGTGCTGAGTGGGTTTTGTCTTTATCTCACCGGTCGCGGACATATACGGTACCAATGTGAGGTGAATGTACGCTATATCATGGGGATCAAGCTCGATGCCCATCTGTCTGATGCCTTCGAGGAACGGCTGAGACTCGATGTCACCCACCGTTCCGCCGATTTCCACGATCGCCACATCGGCATCGTCGGCCCCTTGCATGATGCAACGTTTGATTTCGTCTGTGATATGGGGAATTACTTGAACGGTGGCCCCCAGGTACTCGCCGCGTCGTTCCTTGCGAATCACGTTCTCATAAATGCGCCCGGTGGTGTAATTGTTGTTACGGCTCGTCTTTGCGCGCACGAAGCGTTCATAATGCCCGAGATCCAAATCAGTTTCGGCACCGTCATTGGTGACGAACACCTCGCCATGCTGAAACGGGCTCATCGTACCCGGATCGACGTTGATATAGGGATCGAACTTGAGGAGAGTGACTTTGAGGCCGCGTGCTTCGAGTAGGGCGCCGAGGGACGCGGAGGCAATTCCCTTACCAAGGGAAGAGACCACACCGCCGGTCACAAAAACGAATTTAGTCATCCGCTCCCGTTTAAGCAGGGTACGCAACCGCTTTCACGCACCAAAACTCGAACGGGAGAGCAAAGTACCAGATGCGCGCGCATTACACAACCGGGTACGGTTAGATGCTGTTTTTTAAGTATTCAAGCACGATCTGAAACGCCGGCTCGCCCTCCCGGGCGGCAAAAGGCTCACATACCCAGCGATCCGCCACCGCGGCCAGCGATTCGCCCACGAAGACCAAAGGCAACCGCTGGCGTTCCCACGGCGGCACGCCAGCCTCCTGGAAAAGCTTTTTCAGTTTGTGATGATGCTGCCGTCCGGGTAGTCGACACGTTTCGCCGCCCCGGCGCAGCCGCACAGTGAGTGGCCCTCCGCCGACCCGGTCGCGCGACAAGCCTTTACCCACGGCCGCCACCGCGCGCACACGATAACCGGTCCCAGGCACATCAAGCGCTACGGCCGGATCCCAGACTATCGCTAGGTTCAAAGGTGGGTCGGCGAGTGGCTGCATAATAGACAACCTGTTTCGGTAGCATCGCACCTCCACACCCGGCCATGCAATCAGGTACGGGTGCGGTTGCGCCGCTCGCGTGACGACATCGTCGAGTCTCTGCAAGAGTAGCGTAGACGGTACGGGGAACCCGTGCTGTCGGATCCAGAATCGCATAACGTTGCGCCTGCGCTCCGCTGGCAGTTGCTGCAACGCGGACACGCACAGCTCTCGCTCACCTGTAGCTTGACACGATGCCAAGTCGTTGGCCGCGAGCCTGTCCAATAGTAGCGCCGCCTCCGCCGCGTGCCGACTATAGCGGGCCAGCATGTCCTTCGCCTGCGGCCAGCGTTGCTCTAGCGCGGGCAGCAACTGGTGGCGGATAAAGTTTCGCGCATAGCGAAGGTCACGGTTACTGCTGTCCTCGATCCACTGTAGGCCTTGCGCTCGCGCATAAGCCAGGAGCTGGGTCCGTGTAAACCGCAACAACGGCCGCATGAGCTTGCCGCCAGCGAACGCGGTGATCTCCGGCATCGCCGCTAACCCACGTACGCCGCCACCACGCAGGAGTTGCAACAACACGGTCTCGGCTTGATCGTCCAAGTGGTGCGCCGTCAGCAATACATCGCCGGCACCGATGTGGCGACCAAGCTGTGTGTAGCGCAGGCGTCGGGCCGCGCCCTCGCGTCCCTCCTCGTCAACCTCTTCGACTTCAATGCGCCCGATCGTACAGGGAATGTCAAGCCTACGGCACACCCGCCGACAGTGGTCTGCCCACTGGCGGGACCCACGCTCGAGGCCGTGGTCGACATGGAGCGCGCTGAGGGTCCACCGCGTCTCGGCGCGCAGTTCGCTTAGAGCATGCAACAGGACGTGCGAGTCGACACCACCGCTATAAGCGATCTTCAGGTTAGCATGCTCGCCCAAGCGGTCGCCTAGAATCTGCTTGAGCACTTGCGCGGAGAAGCCGGTTTCAGCTTTGCTCAAATTCCCCGTATTGCATTAAACGCTTGGCGCGTTTTTCAACAAGCTCCGACAGCGGAATCACGCAGAGGTCGTTCAGGGCAGACACAACTGCATGACTTAGCGCGTCCGCGATGGTATCGAAATCGCGGTGTGCACCTCCGAGCGGCTCTGGCACAATCTCGTCAATCAATCCGAACTTTTTCAGCCTAGTGGCGGTAACACCCATCGCGTCGGCAGCCACATTAGCCTTGTCTGCGCTCTTCCACAGAATTGAAGCGCAACCTTCCGGAGAGATCACCGAGTAGGTGGCGTACTGTAACATCAACAGACGGTCGCAGACGCCGATGGCGAGCGCGCCGCCCGAACCCCCTTCTCCGATGACGACACTCACAATCGGCGTTTTTAACTGAGCCATGGCGTAGAGATTACGTGCAATCGCTTCGCTCTGACCACGCTCCTCCGCACCCACACCCGGATAGGCACCGGGCGTATCAATCAAAGTCACGACCGGTAGACGAAAGCGCTCAGCGAGCCCCATCAATCGCAGCGCCTTGCGGTAACCCTCTGGCTTCGACATACCAAAGTTGCGCTCCACTTTCTCGCGCGTATCGCGGCCTTTTTGATGACCGATCACCACGAGTGATCGATCTTCAAGTCGTGCCAGCCCGCCCACAATCGCCGGATCCTCGGCGAACAAGCGGTCACCGTGAAGCTCCTGGAAATCGGAGAAAATCCGGTTCACGTAATCCAGCGTGTACGGACGTTGTGGATGCCGCGCAAGCTGTGCAATTTGCCATGGGGTCAGCGAGGAAAAGACTGACTCGGTGAGCTTCTTGCTTTTCGCCTTAAGGCGATTTATTTCCTCATTGATATTGATATCGCTATCCTTGCTCGCATAACGCAGCGCTTCAATCTTCGCCTCCAGTTCGGCGATGGATTGCTCGAAATCCAGATAATTGTTAATCATGATCCGTACCGTGCGCCGATCTTAGCATGTGCGTGGTTGATCACAACCGCGCATGGCGACAGGGCCTTATATAATGATTATGTCCCCTTCCTTAAGGGTAGACTACGTGCACGCTTTCAGCACCCGTTAACTGTGAAAGCCGCTCGAGCACGTTGTTCGTCGGGCTGACCTTCCAATCCTCTCCGAGGGCGATCTCCGCTTGCGCCCCGCGGCTACGATAGTTCAAGTAGACGCGACAGTTACCACGGCGTGCCGGCTCGAGGATCTCTTCCAGTGCGTCGATAAAGCCGTTGCCTGCCAGCTTCGCGTCAATATCGATCACCAGTCGTTTCGCCAGCGCGACACGCGCCTGTTCGAAATGAAAGATCTTCTCCGCGCTCATCTTGAAGCCACCCGTATATTCGTCAACGCTGACGAATCCCTCGACGACGAGCAGATTGTCGTTCACTAGTAAATCTCTATGGCGCATGTAGAGTTCCGAGAACACGGCGAGCTCCAGCCGCGCCGTGCGATCATCGAGCGTCACAAACATCATACGGTCGCCACGCCGGGTGCGCATCGTGCGCGTGGCCACCACAAGCCCGGCTACCACCACCGTGCGGTCCTGCGTGGGTTTGAGTTCGGCGATAGAACCATTGGTCATCTCAGCCAGTTCATGAGTGTAGCGTTCGATAGGGTGTCCCGTCAGGTAAAATCCTAGCGTCCCCTTCTCGCCTTCCAGGCGCTGCTCCTCGCTCCACTCCGGAACGTCAATAAACTCGTGTGACGTAGGCTCCTCGCTGGTTGCGGCAAACAAGTCATCTTGACCGGTCTCGCGGTTTTTGTTGTGCTGGCCGGCAATTTGCAGCGCGCTGCTCAGGGTCGCCATCATGGTTGCACGATGGACTCCAAGCTGGTCGAGCGCACCCGCGCGAATCAATGACTCCAACACGCGCTTGTTTACCCGGCGCAGATCGATGCGTTTACACAAATCAAACAAGTCCTTGAACGGACCGCCCTGCCCGCGCGCCTCCAGAATCGCATCGATGGCAGACTGACCAAGACCCTTGATAGCGCCGAGACCATATAAGATGGTGTCTCCACCCAGTGGAACAAACTCATACTCGCAGCGATTAATATCCGGCGGTAGTACGGTTAGTGACATGTCGCGACACTCTGAAATCATCCGCACAACTTTGTCGGTATTGTCCATATCCCCGGATAACACCGCGGCCATGAATGCCGCCGGATAATGCGCCTTAAGCCACGCGGTCTGGTATGCAATCAAGGCATAAGCAGCGGAATGTGAACGATTGAATCCGTAACCGGCGAACTTCTCGATCAGATCGAAGATGTGCGAGACAAGCCGTTGGTTCACACCACGCGCCACCGCGCCTTTGATAAAGTCCTCACGCTGGCTCGCCATTTCTTCAGGTTTCTTCTTGCCCATTGCGTGACGCAAGAGGTCGGCCCGGCCAGGGGAGTAGCCGGAAAGCACCTGTGCGATCTGCATCACCTGCTCCTGGTAAACGATCACGCCGTAGGTTGATCTCAATATAGGCTCAAGGTCCGGGTGCGGATATTCAATCCTTGCGCGTCCATGCTTACGGGCAATGAAGTTGTCCACCATGCCGGATTGCAGTACGCCTGGACGGAACAACGCTACCAGCGCAATGATTTCTTCGAACTTATCCGGCTGTAACCGTTGTATGAGATCCTTCATGCCGCGCGATTCCAACTGGAACAACGCCGTAGTCTTGCACGATTTCAGTAAGGCGAAGGTTTTAGGGTCATCCAGCGGAATCTGCTCGATCACCAAAGGCGGTTCATTATCGTGGCGGCGTTGCGTATTGATCGCTTTTACCGCCTTGTCGATCGTGGTCAGATTTCGCAGCCCTAGGAAATCGAATTTGACAAGCCCGAGCGTCTCCAGGTCATCCTTGTCAAATTGAGTGACAAGCTGCCTGCCGCCCTGTTCACAGTAAAGTGGCATGTAGTCTGTAAGCGTTGACGGCGCGATCACGACGCCACCCGCATGTTTACTCGCGTTCCTCGGCAATCCCTCGAGCGCACGCGCCGTATCCAACAACGCACGGACGTCCTCTTCCTGTTCGTAGCGTTCATGTAATACAGGTTCTTGTTCTAACGCCTTGTCGAGCGTCACGCCGATTTCGAATGGAATGAGCTTGGCGATCTTGTCGACATAGCCATAGGGATGATCCATCACCCGACCGACATCGCGCACCACGGCGCGCGCCGCCATCGTACCGTAGGTAATAATTTGCGAGACCCTATCCTGACCGTAGCGCTGCGTGACGTAATCGATGACGCGGTCACGTCCTTCTATGCAGAAGTCCACGTCGAAGTCCGGCAGCGAAATCCGCTCCGGATTCAAAAACCGTTCGAACAGCAGATCATGTTTAATCGGATCCAAGTCGGTGATAGATAGTGCATAAGCGACAAGTGAGCCTGCCCCTGAGCCGCGGCCGGGACCTACCGGCACACCGCTTTGCTTCGCCCATCTGATAAAGTCGGCGACAATCAAGAAGTAACCCGAAAAACCCATCTTGCTAATGACGTCGAGCTCATGCTGCAACCGATCCTCATAGAGCGCTTGGCGTTCAGCCGGCAATCCGGATTTCGTTGCAAGCCGCGCCCTGAGCCCTTCCTCTCCCTGTTGTCGTAGCAAGGCATCGATTGTCATGTCGGCAGCTACGGGATAATCAGGCAAGTAATAGCGGCCGAAGTCCAAGCGCAGATTGCAGCGCTGCGCAATCTGTACTGTATTTTCCAACGCCTCTGGGATATCGCTGAAAAGCTCGGCCATCTCTTCACCAGAACGGAAGTATTGCAGGGCAGTGTAGCGGCGTGGACGGCGATTGTCGGTCAAGACGCGACCATCTTGTATGCACACCCTAACCTCGTGGGCCTCGAAGTCCGAAGTGCGAAGAAAGCAAACATGGTTGGTCGCCACGACGGGCAGCTGCGTGCGTTGCGCCAACTTCACGGTGGCATGAACGGTGTCTTCCTGAAACGGTTGGCCGATACGTTGAAGCGTCAGATAAAAGCGCCCGGGGAACAATGTCGCGTACTCGTCGGCAAACCGTTGCGCAAGCACGTGAGCGCCCGATGACAACGCCTGGCCGATCTCACTCTCCTGTCCCGCTGATAGCGCAATCAAGCCCGCACAGTGGTCTTCGAACCAAGCACGCATCACGCACGGCTTGCCGCCATGCTGACCCTCTCGATAGGCGCGCGTGAGCAGATGGCACAAGTTGCGATAGCCTGTGAGGTCCTGACAGAGGAGGATAAGACGGTACGGTTTGTGCGGGTCCGATGGGTTTGTCAACCAGATATCCGCGCCAATGATGGGCTTCACGCCCGCGCTCACGGCAGCACGGTAGAACTTCACGAGCCCGAATAGATTCGCGAGGTCCGTCATCGCCACCGCGGGCATGTCCCGTCGTGCGGTGGTCTCGACCAGTTCCTTGACCCTGGTAATGCCGTCGGCGAGTGAATATTCGGAATGGACGTGGAGATGAACGAAGCCGTTGCTCACGGGCGGTAATTTGACCTCAAATCGGCTGTATGGGAAAGGGGCAAACGCCCGCCCGCATACTGGAGCGACAAAAGTACCTATACGAATGAGTTTCGTTGAATCAGAGGTTTACTGGTACTTTTTGTGGTCCTTTGTTAGGTATTTTGCCTACGCCTATATATAATTTGAATTTAGACATGGTTACGTTGCATCCGCTAGCCGGTCCGACAAATCCCCTCGCTACGTTGTGGGAACGTCTGCAACGCATGCCTGGACAGCGCTGGCTCCCCGGGATCTTGAGCGCGGCGGCGCTGCTCTTGTTGACGGCCAGCATGGCCCAGTGGACATGGCAACTGATACAACCGCCGCAATCACGAGTAATCTCGCAGATGGCGGGATCCAGAGGACCCAACGCGGAGACCATCGATTTGCCAGCGCTACTGGCGGCAAACCTGTTTGGGGAAGCGACATTCGAGGCGGCGCCAGCGCCGCCTCCAGTAGAAGAAATCCCGGAGAGCAGCCTGGACATGATCTTAACCGGGGTGGTGGCGGCCGGCGCCGAGGGCTTTGCCCTAATCCGCGTCAATAACGACCCCGAAACACCCTTCGCGATCGGCGATGAGATCACGCACGGGGTCATACTACGAGACGTGTACCCTGACCGCGCGATTATCCAGCGTCGTGGGATCACCGAAGCGCTGCTCATGGAGGACCTGACCGCGTCACTGGCAGAGCCACCCAGCATGCCGGACGCACGCGTCCCCACCCGGGGTGAGATCCGAGCAGAGGGTGACAACGTATTCTCCGTTGACCGCAACGCACTCAACGAAGAGTTGCGCAATCCCGACCTGCTACGCCAGGCGCTGATGGTGCCCAATGCCGGCGGCGGCTTCCTCGTCCGCCAGATAAAGCCGGGCAGTCTCTACCAAAAGCTCGGTCTCAGAGTTGGCGATGTTGTACGTAAAGTGAACGGGCGCGATATTAATACCTTGGACGAGGCGCTGCAGCTCTACCAACAGCTTGGGGGCGCCGAGCAAGTAACGGGGGTGGAAATTGAGGTCATGCGCGCGGGCCGCATGGAACGGCTGCAGTACACCATACAATAACATGGGCGCCGATCGTGGGACGCGAAGCTGGCACCGTCTCGCCTGTATCTTGCTTGGCGCCATGTATGCCTTGTGCGCGTCTGGCCTGCGCGCACAGACGCAGCCGCAAGAACCGCTAGGCCCCGCAACGGCACCCAGTGCGGCGCCGGGCCCACCGTCGACCGCCGCGCCAACGCGGAACACTCGCCTACGTAAGGGTGAGGTGTTGTTCAACTTTCAGCGCGCCGACATCGAGGCCGTCGTCAAGACCGTGTCGCAGATGACCGGGCGCAACTTCATTCTTGATCCACGCGTCAAAGGCAAAGTCACCATCATCTCCGCCCGGCCGGTGTCCAAGAGGGCCGCCTACAAGATCTTTGTATCCGCGCTCAAGGCGCAAGGCTTTGCTGCGGTTAGCGCCCCGGGAGGGGTGGTGAAGATCGTGCCAGTCGCGGAGGGCAAGCAAAACGCGCGCGTGAGCGAGACTGCCCGGCCGCGGGGTGGCGAGCAAATGGCTACCCATGTCGTACTTGTACAACATGGACTGTCTACGCAAATGGTGCCGTTGTTACGACCGCTGATGGCACCCACGAGCCAGTTGTCGGCGTACGCGCCAGCCAACGCCCTGATTATTACCGATTACGCAAACAACATCCGCCGTTTGCTCGCCATCATCGCGGATATCGATCAGCCGGTGAGCACGGAAGTGACCGTGATCGCGTTGGAATACGCTTCCGCGCTCGACATCGCCGACCTGATCAGCCGCCTGTCCGCGGCGGCGGCGCGTCCTGCGCGAGTAGCGGGACAGCAAGCGGCGGCACGGGCAGCAATCGGCCGGCAGCGCTTTAGCATCGTGCCGGACTTGCGCACCAACAGCCTGCTGGTACGCACCGACAACCCCGGCCGCTTGACGCAATTGCGCTCGCTAATCAGCAAGCTGGATGTACCGGCCAAGCCCGGCGGTCAGACGCGCGTCGTTTACCTGAAAAACGCCGATGCCACGCAACTGGTGGAGATCCTGCGCGGGCTCGTCGGCGGAGCAGCGGGGCTCGCTACGCCAACCGGCCAGACACCCGCCCAGGCGAGAGCGACCGCCGCCCGAGCGGTCTCTGCGGCGGCGCTGATCCAGGCCGATGAGGGTACTAATTCGTTAATCATCCAAGCCCCCGATGCGATCTACAATAATCTACGGGCAGTCATCGAGAAGCTTGATATACGACGCGCCCAGGTGTTTGTGGAATCCCTGGTTGCCGCGATCTCGACGGACAAGTTTCAGGAGATCGGGGTACAGTGGGTGGGCGCGGGCTCAAGCGGTGACACCTCAGGGATCGGCATCCTCAATTTCCCTCAGAGCGGCACCGGGGTCATCCAGACGATCCTCGATCCCGCCGGGACACTGATCGGTGCCGCGGGGTTGACGCTAGCGTTCTTGGGCGACAAAACCACGTTGCCCGATGGCAGCGAGGTCCGGGGACTTAGCGCACTCGCGCGTGCGCTCGAGCAAAAGGGGTACGGTACGATTCTATCGACCCCCAATATCCTCACGTTGGATAATGCCGAGGCGAAGATCGTCGTGGCGGAGAACGTGCCGTTTATCACCGGCAGCTTTGCGCAGGCCACGGGCACGGACGGAACAGTCAATCCGTTCCAGACGATCGAGCGCCAGGACGTCGGCTTGATTCTGAAGGTCAAGCCGCAGATCTCCGAGGGCAGCACGATCAAGCTGGAGGTTTTCCAAGAGATCTCGACTGTGGATGAAGAGCCTATCGGTGGGGCCTCGGATGTCACCACGCAAAAGCGCACCGTCGAGACCACGGTGGTGGTCGAAGACGGCAATACGGTAGTACTGGGTGGTCTCATCGACGATCGCTACATGGAAGACATACAAGGGATACCGGGTTTAAGCAAGATCCCGATATTGGGTGCGCTTTTCCGGCACAAACAAAAAACAAAGGAACGGACTAACTTGATGGTGTTCCTACGTCCAACCATCATACGCCGGGCAGAAGACACCTTTGACTTCACGGCGGACCGTTATAGGTATATTTTGGGTGAAAAGCGTGACATCAACCCGGAGCCTTCCCCCGTCCTGGACCGCTTCACACCTGGCGCACTGATACGTTACCCCGCGTCAGAAAGCGATTACGAGCCCGATGAACTCGGCGTGCAGGACGACGAGTTGCTAGGCCCGCCGAACGTGGGCGACACCGATTTCGATTATACTACTCGGTCGGAACCCTAACGCGTTACTCCGTCGCCGATGCAAGCAGCCCCCGACCCCCAGGCGCTCGATCTGCAATGCACCCAACGCCTGCCGTATCACTTCGCTAAACGCCACGGGGTCATTAGCGCCCGCTTGATAGACGAAGGCATCGAAGTCTGGGTGCGCTCCGGTGTCAGCAGTGCCGTGCTCGCCGAGCTACAGCGGGCCTTAGGCCAGGCGGTGTATCTACGCGAGCTCACCCCGGAGGCGTTTGACACGGCCTTGAACCGCGCCTACGAGCGCGGCATGAGCCAGGCGATGCAGATCGTCGATGATCTCGATACCGATCAGGATCTCGCCGAACTGGCACAAAACCTGCCCCAAGTTGCCGATCTGCTGGAGAGCGAGGATGACGCCCCCATCGTGCGCTTGATCAATGCGTTGCTCACGCAGGCGGTGCGCGACGGTGCCTCCGACATTCATATCGAGCCGTTCGAAACGCGTTCCGTGGCGCGTATGCGCATTGACGGTGTCTTACGTGATGTCCTCGAACCGCAGCAGGTACTACATCAGGTCATTGTCTCGCGCGTTAAGATCATGGCCCACTTGGACATCGCCGAAAAGCGGATGCCGCAGGATGGTCGCATCACCCTGCGGGTCGCAGGGCGCCCGGTGGACGTACGGGTGTCGACACTGCCCACCGCGCATGGCGAGCGCGTTGTTATGCGACTGCTTGACAAACAAGCGGGCCGCTTGGATCTCACGGGACTCGGCATGTCTGACGCTACGCTGGCAACCCTTGACCATCTCATTCATCAACCACATGGAATCATTTTGGTCACGGGACCAACCGGATCCGGTAAGACAACCACCCTGTACGCCGCGTTATCACGACTCGACACCAATAGCCACAACATCATGACGGTGGAGGACCCGATCGAATATGATCTCGACGGCGTAGGCCAGACACAGGTAAACAGCAAGATCGATCTGAGTTTCGCCCGCACGCTGCGTGCGATCCTGCGTCAGGATCCCGACATCATCATGATCGGAGAAATTCGCGACCTTGAGACGGCGCAGATCGCGGTACAGGCAAGTCTAACGGGTCATCTTGTCCTGGCGACGCTGCACACCAACGATTCTGTCGGGGCCGTGACAAGGCTGGTAGATATGGGCGTCGAACCGTTTCTCGTGGCATCCAGCCTGCTCGGCGTGCTGGCGCAACGGCTGGTGCGCAAGCTCTGTCCCGAGTGCCGGCGGGCACACGCGCCGGATACAGCCGAACGCCAATTACTCGACCTCGATGAAGCGAATACTGAAACGATACAGATCTACAGCCCAAGCGCGTGTGCGGCTTGTATGAAGACGGGCTATCAAGGGCGTACCGGCATATTCGAGCTTCTGCCCTTGGATGGCAAGCTACGCAGTCTCATCCACGACGGTGCAAATGAAGGCCGCTTGCGCACGCATGGGCGTAAACTCGGCATGGTGACCATTCGCGAAGATGGCACACGCTGGGTCCGCACCGCCGTCACCAGCCTGGAAGAAGTTTTGCGGGTAGCACGCGACTAGCCATGGGCGCATTCGAGTATCAGGCGCTGGATCTCCGTGGCCGCACTGTCAAGGGCGTGATCGAGGGCGACGCCGAACGGCAAGTGCGCTCGGCCTTGCGCGACAAGGGCTTGATGCCCCTGCGCGTGGATGCCATCAGTGCGGAGACCACTGTCGAGATCAGCGGCCAACGTGGTCTCCGACGCGGTATTTCAAGCGCGGATCTCGCACTCATAACACGCCAGTTTGCAACCCTGGTGCGCGCGGGTCTCACCGTTGAAGAATGTCTGAATGCGCTCATTGAACAGACCGATTCGGCGCGTGCGCGCGCCGTGCTCGCGGGTGTCCGTGGCCGTGTGTTAGAGGGGCGGTCGCTTGCACGAAGTTTGGGTGCCTTTCCGCACGCCTTTCCCGATATCTATCGCCACATGGTGGATGCGGGCGAGCAGAGCGGTCAGCTCGACGCGGTGTTAGAGCGTTTGGCCGACTACACGGAAAACCGACAAGCTCTGCGGCAGAAAGTACTACTTGCTTTCATCTACCCAGTTCTTATCACGTTCGTTGCGACCCTAGTTGTTGGTCTATTACTCGTCTATATCGTGCCGCAGTTGACGCGGGTATTTGAAAACACAGGGCAAGCACTGCCCGCGGTGACCCGCGCCCTGATCGCTATCAGCGACTTCGTGCGTGCCGGCGGCGCCTGGTGGCTAATAGGTCTCACGTTCATTATCATTGTGATCCGGGTTGCCGTGCGGAATACTCGGATGCGGACGCGTTGGCATGGGTTACTGCTGCGTCTGCCGCTCTTGGGTCGTCTAGTGCGCGGTACCAACGCGGCACGCTTTGCCAGTACGCTAGGAATACTCACGGCGAGCGGCATCCCACTGTTACAGGCCATGCAATCTTCCGTGCTGGTAGTGACCAACCTGCCGATGCGCGCGGCGGTGGATGACGCCTTGCGCCAGATCCGGGAGGGCGGGGGTTTGGCGCACGCGCTCGACAAGGCAAAGTTGTTTCCGCCATTGGTAATCCACCTGATTGCGAGCGGTGAGGCAAGCGGCAACTTGGATATCATGCTCGCTCGCGCCGCCGAGGCACAAACGCGTGAGCTTGAGAATTGGGTGAAGGCATTAACCGCGCTACTCGGACCGTTGATGATTCTGATCGTGGGTGCACTGGTGGGCTTCATTGTGATTGCCATGTTGCTGCCCATCTTCGAGATGAACCAATTGATCAAATAACGATGAATATGTGTCATCGCACGCTGCCGATTCACCTGCGGCGGAAAAACCGTCAACGGGGCTTTACCTTGATTGAGATCCTGGTCGTGGTTGTGATCCTCGGGATACTGGTAGGATTGGTGGTTCCCCGGATCATGGGGCGACCTGATGAAGCTCGCATAGTCGCAGCCAAAAACGATATTCGTGCGATTGTGAGCGCGCTAAAACTCTATCGGTTGGACAGCGGCACCTATCCGAGCACCGACCAGGGTCTGCTCGCCCTCGTGCAGAAACCCGACACCGGTAATATTCCCCGCAATTGGAAACAGAGCGGCTATTTGGAACGCTTGCCCACGGACCCCTGGGATCTCGAGTACCAATACCTGAACCCCGGGATTCACGGCGAGATCGATGTCTTCAGCCTCGGCGCCGACAATGCCCCAGGTGGTGAGGGCACTGATGCCGACATTGGTTCCTGGAATCTCAACTGAGCCACCATGTCTGCCAAGCAGTTAGTCTTGCCTCCGTGCCGCGCTGCCACGGCAACGAGGAATATCCTGCCGGCGACCGTGTCCCGTGCCCTTGGCTTTACGCTTATCGAACTGGTAGTGGTGTTGCTGGTAGTGACGATCATACTGGGCATGATCGGGCTGAACCTCGGTGGTGATGACCAAGCCGATGTGCGTCAGGAGGCCGAGCGTCTAGCGCTTCTGCTACGTGCGGCCCAAGAGGAAGCTATCCTGCAAGGTCAGGTGTTGGCGCTCGAGCTTGAGACGCGTGGTTACCACTTCCTGCATCTAAGTCGTGAGGGGACGCTCGAGCCACTTACCGGTGACGATGTGTTGCGCCCGCGTGAGCTGCCGTCGGGCATCAGTATCAGTGCGGTCGAGGTCGATGGCCAAGCCGACGAGGAAACGGCGGGTATTGTGATTCGACCGAGCGGTGATATCCCGAGCTTCACTATTACGTTTTCCAAAGGAAAGATGCATTGGCAAGTCAAAGGCTCGGTCGTTGGCGGTATAAGACCAACGTCGCCATCCGAAAGTCATGCGACATCGTAAAGGTACGCTCGGTTTCTCGCTCATAGAAGTGCTGGTCGCGCTGACGATACTGGCGATTCCGTTAGCGGCGATCACGCGCACTGTCAGCCAAGCGATAGATACCACCGCTGCGTTGCGCGATCGCAGCATGGCGCTGTGGGTGGCCCAGGATCGGATTGCTTTGCATCGCATACGCCGCGACTGGCCCGCCACAAGGACCACCACGGGTACCAGTGAAATGGCTGGGCGTACGTGGCGTTGGGAGGAAAAGGTGGTAACAACACCGGTCGCACAGCTGCGGCGCATCGAGATCGAGGTCCGCGAGGGTGACAGCGCAGACGTGTTAGCCCGGCTAGTAGGCTTCCTGCGTGATCCGCGGGCGAAACCGTGAACAGCCAGTCATGAGAAAACAACGCGGATTCACATTGTTCGAGGTGGTAGTGGCGGTCGGGATCTTTGCGCTGTTTTCGGCAATGGCGTACGGCGCGCTCGACCGAATGTTAGCTCAGCGCGATCGTATCGATGTCGAAAGAGAGTTCTGGCGTACGCTGTCGCTTGCGTTCCTGCGACTGGAGGAAGACCTGGCGCAGGTGCGCCCGCGGTCGGTGCGCGACATAGACGGCCAAGCGCTGCCTCCGCTGCGGGGCCAACCGACCGACACACGGGAATTGGCGGAACCGAGCCTCGAGTTCACGCGCGGTGGCCTGTTGGTCTTTGGTAATGACCGACGCAGCGACTTGCAGCGGGTGGGCTATCGTCTAAAGGATAATGTTCTGCTGCGGCTAACGTGGCCGGTGCTCGATCGCGCGCCGCAAACGGAAGCACTGCAGGCGCCGCTCATCGATGGGGTAGAGAATTTTCGCGTCCGTTTTGCCGCACCGGACGGCAGCTGGCTGGAGGAATGGCCACTAGAAGAAGCTGATGAATTACCTGGCGGCGTCGAGATCACGCTCGAGCTGACCGGGCGCGGCGAGTTTACACGTTACTTTGTCGTCAATGGCTAAATATAGGCTCGGGTACATGGCGCCAGCAAACGCGCAGACAGGCCTGGCAATCGTCACAGCCCTGTTGGTTGTTGCCATCGCCAGCACAGCTGCTGCCTTTCTCGGCCTTACACAACACGTGTGGCAACGCCAGTCACAAAATCTCCTTGATCGTGCGCAGGCCGAAACCGTTCGCAGCGGTGCACTCGAGTGGGCGGCCATCATTTTGACTGAAGACGCGAAGGACAATGCCACCGATGACTTAACCCAGGAATGGGCGCAGACATTGCCACCGTTGCCGGCAGAAGGCGGGCTCGTCGCCGGTAACATCACCGATGCGCATGGACGCTTCAATCTGAATAACCTCGTGCGTGACGGGGGCCTCAGTAGCGAAGATATCGCTGTATTCCAGCGACTGCTCCAATCGCAGGAGCTCCCGACCGAGCTCGCCGAGGCCATCGTCGATTGGCTGGACAACGATAGCAGCGCCCAACCGAACGGTGCGGAAGACATTGACTATTTGAATGGCGAGCCGCCGTATCGCGCCGCCAATCAGCGGCTGCAGAGCGTAGGAGAACTGGTGCTGATCAGAGGTTTTGACGCCAAAACCGTAGCCAAGCTACGCCCATTTGTAACGGCGTTACCCGAGGAAACCAGCATTAACATCAACACTGCTTCGCCTGAGCTGTTCACCGCGATGTTTTCCGAGCTGTCGCTATCTGAGGCCGAAAATCTGCTGGCCCAGCGCGACGACGAACCGTTCACCAATCCCGCGGAATTGAAAGGACGTCTGCCCTCTGCCATAGCGCCGCCGAAGGTTCCTTACGATGTGAAAAGCGCTTACTTCGAGGTGACCGTCGACACGCTTTTTGGTCGTCTGCAGCGCCGAACGCAGGCGCTCCTTCACCGTCCAGCCAATGCGCCTGTTCGAGTATTATGGCACCAGCAGCAGTTACTGATACCTGAAGCAAATGACGACACTGAGTGAAAGGCTAGCCGGGTTAGCGCCTACAGCGGGTCAACGGCTACCGCGCAATACGCTCGGGCTGTTTCTGCCAGACGGATGGCCGGAGAGCGGCCGTGAGATTCAGTGGTATGTACGCTCGGGCGCTAACGTCTCACATGGACGTGCTGCCGATCTAGCGGATCTGCCCACCAATCTCAAGGCGACCCAGCTACTCGTGTGGACGCCGCCAGCTGACACTTTGCTTACGCAAACCATTCTGCCGACAAGCAGTTGGAGCAAGATCGCGCAGGCGCTGCCCTATGCGCTGGAAGACCAGGTCCTGGGCAACCCGGAGGATCTTCACTTCGCTTATCAGCGACAAAGGGACGGCGGCCTGGCAGTCGCCGTGACGGCACGTGAGCGGCTGACGACCTGGTTGGATGAGCTGCACTCGGCTGACCTGCGGCCCATGCGCTTGTGCCCAGCGACACTTGCGTTACCGCTGCAGGATCAGACCTGGTCGGTCGCGTTCGCGGATGGCGGCCTATTGGTGCGCACCGGTGCGTTTACAGGGTTTGCGTGCGCGGCCTCCGTGGACAGGCCGCCACCGGTATTGACCGCCGCCTTAGACGAAGTACGAGGTCGACACGATATGCCTTCGGAGCTTGTGGTATTCAACCCCCCGGAAGGTTTTTCCAGTGACGCTTGGACATCAGTGCTGGATGTGAGTGTGATCATCTCCAATCGCAACTTTTGGGAGGATGGCGTCAGTGCATTTGCGGCGCTTAATTTGCTACAGGGCGATTTTGCATTGACAGGCAAGTTACAAGACACACTAAGACCCTTGCTCCCTGTCTTCGTGATTCTCGGCATCTGGCTCGCTGGTACACTCGCGTTTACAGTCTGGGAATGGTGGCAGCTAAACCAAGCACAGCAATCCGATCGCCAGGCGATGACTGCACTGTTTCGAAAAACCTTCCCCCAAGCTAAAACAGTGCTCGATCCCGCCCTACAGATGCAACGCAACCTGGAGACGTTGCAAGCAAAAAGTGGGCAAACGGGGGCCAACGACCTCTTATCGCTACTGGCGCATGCTACGCCGATGTTGCGTGCCAAGAATGACGTAACCCTGCGGACTTTGAAATATGCAGACGGCAAGCTCACGTTGGATCTAAGCCTGCCCGACTTCGAAGCGCTCGAGGTCATGAAAAACGCCATGAGTACCACTGGTAAACTGGAGGTCGAAGTACTCGCCGCCAACAGTCGCGCATCCGGCGTTGAGGGACGTTTGCGCATCCAAGCGGCGAGCCTAACGGAGCAAAACGGCCAATGATTCCACAGCTTCTGTCCGACCGCCTAGTTAGCGGATGGCGTAGCCTGCAACCGCGAGAACGCATAATCATTGCCGCCGGCAGTATCATCGCACTGGCGCTCATATGTTACACGTTGCTATGGATGCCCATGCAGCGCGACCTATCCAGACTACGCGCTAGCGTGCCGAAAGCCCGCTCTCAGCTCGCGCTTATGGACGTGCAGGCGCGTCAAATCGCGCGAATGCGCGCCAGTGGATCAGCAAGGAGAAGTACGGGCAATCTGTTGACAAGACTCGAGCGTTCCGCGGTCGAGCGCGGCATCCGCCAAAATATTACGCGCATGGAGCCTGACGGAGCCGACGCTGCGCGTCTGTCGTTTGACGCCGTGAACTTTAATGGGTTGCTCAGCTGGCTCGCAGACCTGCAACGGCAAGACGGCGTGCGCACAGAAAGCGCTACGATCACAGCCCAACCCGATGCAGCCATTGTCAATGTGCGCCTGCTCTTGCGCAGACCTGGGACATGAATAGGCGCTGGCTGGGTTACCTGGTCTTCGGTGTGGTGGCCTATCTGGTGTTTCTCGTCGCCACGGTACCCGCCAGCTGGTTGGCCTGGGGATTGCGCCAGTTAACCGATGGCATCGTAGCGATTGATCAGGGGCAAGGAAGCCTCTGGCACGGCACGGGTCGCCTGATCGTGTATCACCCGCGCGCCACAGCCCGCGACCTGGGCAAGACGGAATGGCGCATAAATCCGCTGTGGCTACCGGCTGCGCGCCTGCAACTTTACCTACAGGCGATCGGATCGGAGAGCAAGATCACCGGTAAGATCGGTGTCACCCCCAGTAAAATCATTATCCAAGACTCTCGCGTCTCCGCATCCGCTCAATTTGCGAGCGAGCTGTACGCACCTGCGAAATTGCTTTCGCCAAAGGGGCAGCTGCGTCTCGATGCCAAGCAACTCACGCTCGAGCGCAGCGGCGTCCAGGGCAACGCACAGCTCTTTTGGAATAACGCCGGTAGCGGGCTCTCGAGCGTGCAGCCGCTCGGTGACTATCGCGTGGACGTCACCGGCAAGGGCGAGAGCGCCGTGCTTAAACTCACCACGCTGCGCGGCGCCCTGGAGGTAAACGGCCAGGGACGTTGGCAGATCCTGAAAGGCGGCGAGCTTCAGCTAAACGGCTTTGCCAGAGCGAAGACACGCACACAGGAACTCGAGCCACTGCTCAAGCTGCTAGGCAGAAGTCGAGGCGGAGGCCGGCGTTCATTTAGGCTGAAAACGCGACTGGCCCTCCCCTTCGGCCCCTCCACCCCCTCTCCCTAGCCCCCTCCCACAAGGGGAGGGGGAATTAAGATTTCTCTCCGACTAGCCCGAGCATGCGAGTGTCAGTGGGATTTTGCTATCTTAGTTTATTAAAATCAAATACTTATAAATTTCAGTAAAAGTTACTTCGAGCTTCCTTCCAATGCGGATGAGCTACTTACTCCCTCCCCGCTTGTCGGGGGAGGTTAGGAGGGGGTACGAGAGGGGGTTAGGGGGAGGGTACCCAGTACACGGCGCACAGGCGCGAAGCTGCACCGGTGCACAGGGCTCACGCCGTATATCTCCAATGCCAGCAGGTGTACCGATGTCGGATACCCCTTGTGTCGCGAAAACCCGTAACCGGGGTACTTCGTATCCAGCGCTCGCATCTCGGTGTCGCGCGCGACCTTCGCCAATATCGACGCAGCTGCAATCGCGGGTACGATTACATCACCTCTAACGATGGTTTCTACCGCGCAAGCCAATGGCGGTGCTCGGTTGCCATCGACCAACACAATGCTCGCGGGAAACTGCAACGCTTCTACCGCCCGCTTCATTGCCAACAGGCTCGCTTGCAGGATGTTCAATTGATCGATGTCGTCCACCTCGGCGCGACCCAGGGCCCAACACAGCGCCCGCCGCTTGATTGCGTGCGCCAAAATATCGCGTTGTTTGGGGGTCAGTGTCTTAGAATCAGCAAGACCGGGAATCGGTCTTTGCGCATCCAAAATAACCGCTGCCGCCAACACCGGCCCGGCCAACGGGCCGCGTCCCGCCTCGTCGACGCCGGCTACCAACGTCCTGTGTGCGCTAAGCTGCACTTGTGTCTATAGAACGTCACCTACATAACACCACTAGGCACGCGTCATTTGCGTTTGCAATACGTCCAGCACGGCGTCGGCGGCCCGTTCATTGGCGTTGCGGCGCAGCTGCGCATGCATGTCGCGTAGCGTTTCGATCACCGATTTCGCCTGTTCTGGATTGCGCAGATAATACTCCACCGCCTTGCCCAGCTTTTCGGGAACAGCATCCTGTTGTATTAGTTCTGGAACAACCTCATAACCCGCGAGGTTGTTTGGCATCGAATACAGCTTGATGTGGGCAAACATCTTTACCAGCAAAAAGGTAATAAACGACAGCTTATACGTAACCACCATGAGACGACGCAACAAGGCCGCCTCGAGCGCTGCTGTACCGGACGCGAGTAATACGACATCCGAGGCAGCCATTGCTTCACGCGATTGACCATCAAGGTACGTAAGCGACAAGAGGCTTGTCGTACGTGATTTCATTGCCTGCTCGAAAATTTCGCGAGTCTCGCGACTAACAAAAGGCACAACGAAATGCGTTGACGGGTTTCGCTGATGCAACCACTCGGCTGTGTCAACGAACAGGTTAGCGTGCCGTTTCAGTTCGTTCATGCGACTGCCCGGCAACAACGCGATTATCTTTCCATCCTCCGGCAGTCCGAGCCGTCTGCGATAGTTTTCTTGATCCACTTTCTCCTCGATCTCGTCAGCCAGCGGGTGACCGACGAACGTAACTGGCATTTTGCGCTCTTCGTAGTACTTGGCTTCAAACGGGAACAAGGTAAGCATACGATCAACGGCCTTCTTTATCTTGTGTATCCGATAACTACGCCATGCCCACACCGTCGGGCTGACGTAGTGAACCGTCGATATGCCTGCCTCCTTCAGCCTGCGCTCCAGCCCCAGATTGAAATCCGGTACGTCGATGCCGATAAATAGATCCGGTGGGTCATTGAGAAAATGTCTGATCAGGTCCTTGCGCATCCACCTAATCTGGGGATATTTCCCGACCGCCTCCATCAGCCCGATGATAGACAGCCATTCCATAGGAAACATACCCTTGCAGCCTTCGGCCTCCATTTGCTCCCCGCACACGCCTTCAAACCGCGCGTTTGGAAGTCGCTTTTTCAGGGCCTTAATCAGGCCCGCGCCGAGAATATCGCCAGATACCTCCCCGGCGACCACTCCGATCTTTACCGGCGCATCCAAACTTGTCACGCTACCGAACGATGCCGCGCTCAGACGACTTGATGAATGACATCAAATGTTCAATCTCTGAGTGGTCGCGGGCACTCGCCGAGAGTGTCTCCAAGGCTTCACTGATCTGGAGACCAGACTTGTAAATGACCTTATAGGCGTGGCGTAAGGCATCGATCGTCGCAGGTGAAAACTGTCTGCGCTTTAAACCACGCACGTTGATCCCGTGCGGTACAGCCGTATTGCCCGCGACCAGGATGTAGGGCGGAACATCTTTGAACACGATTGTCCCGAGCGCCGTCATGCAGTGCGCACCCAGCCGGCAAAACTGATGCACCGCTGTGAAACCGCCCAAGAACGCGTAATTGCCGACCGCCACATGGCCAGCCACGCTTGCACAATTCGCAAAGATCGTGTGGTCGCTGACGACACAGTCGTGGGCGATATGAGCATAGGCCATCAGAAAGTTATCGTTACCCATGCGAGTAACTCCGTGACCTTCTGCCGTACCCCGATTCAGCGTGCAGTACTCACGGATAGTATTGCGATCACCGATTTCGAGGCGGGTCGGCTGATCTCGATAATCGACATGCTGTGGCGCTTCACCTATTGAACAGAATTGGTAGATCCTGTTGTCTCGCCCGACCCGGGTCGACCCCTTTATAACAACATGTGGTCCTATCCACGTGTTATCGTCGATCTCTACACCAGGTCCGATTATAGAAAACGGACCAATGTGCACATCTTTCCCTACCTTCGCCCCGCGATCGACGATGGCTTGCGGATGAATCACTCAAAGATTTCCCTGTAGGTATTCATGATTTCCGCGCTGACGCACAGCTCCTGATCAACGTGGGCAGCTGCGTCGAACTTCCAGATTCCTTTCATCTTGCGCGTGACTGACACGGTCAGTGTAAGCTGGTCGCCCGGTTCCACAGGACGCCGGAAGCGTGCTTTGTCCACACCCACAAGGTACACGGCGCCGCTCTCGCTGGGAGCGAGGCCTGTACTCTTGAGGGCGAGAATACCGCTCGCCTGTGCCAGCGCTTCAATCACCAACACCCCAGGCATCACGGGATGACGCGGGAAATGTCCTTGGAAAAACGGCTCGTTAATAGTGACGTTCTTTATCGCAGTCAACGACTCGTCTGGTCTACATTCGATGACGCGATCGATTAGCAGGAAGGGATATCGATGCGGAAGGCACCGTAATATGTTGCCGATCTCTAGGTCGCTCAAGTTTTACTCGCCCCGGATAGCCGTCGTACTTCCTGCTCCAACACCTTAAGGCGTTTGGCCATGCCATCTAGCTGTAGCAGTCTTATGATGCTCCGATTCCACTTGGTTGCAGGCTCGGCCTTTAGGCTCGATGAATACGTGCCGGACTTGGTAATTGAACGTGTAACGCTTGAACCGATAGCGATCTGTACGTCATCCGCAATCTCAAGATGATCGGCGAACGTCACCTGCCCGCCAACGGCGCAACGCTTGCCAACGTGCGTACTACCGGCTATGCCCACACAACCCGCTATCGCCGTGTGTTCCCCGATCGAAACGTTATGTCCAATCTGTATCAGGTTGTCCAGCTTCACGCCATCGCCGATGATGGTGTCGTCGAGTGCGCCACGGTCAATCGCCGTGTTGGCACCGATTTCAACGTTATCGCCGATGCGCACGCGGCCTAGCTGCGGAATCTTTACCCATTGCTCTTCGTTCCGTACATAGCCGAAGCCATCGCCACCGATGACTACCCCCGGATGGACCATACAGCTCTTACCGATAATACAGTCGTGGTTCAGAACGACTCGCACGGCCAGCCGGGTATGCTCGCCGACCACCGCCCTTTCTCCGATGTAACATCCAGGGCCCACGAATACATTGCTCTCGACCACGGCCCCTGCTTCTACCACACTGTGTGGTCCAATCCACGCGCTACTTGCGACGTTTGCTTGCTTATCGACAAACGCTGTCGGATGCACACCAGGTTGAAAAGACTTGTGTGGGTTTAGCAACGTGGCAACCATAGCAAAACACAGGCGTGGGTTATCGACAACAAGTGCAGTGCCAGCATACTGCTTGGCATCACCTGCCCTCAATATTACTGCTCCTGCCGCCGTCCTAGCGAGCGCTTCATAGTATTCTTTGCTCGCCACATAAGCAATATCGCGTGCACCAGCTCTGTCGAGGGTTGCAACGCCGCGTATCTCTACATTGAAATTACCCCGGATTTCGCCGTTAAAGCGTTGCGCCAGCTCAGCGAGTTTAACCATCACTCATTTTTCGACTTTTGATTGAGTTTTTCTAGAACCTTATCGGTAATATCGATCGTGCTACTGGCATAGATTGTCCCTTCATGAAGGACTAGATCGTAGTTCTCTTGTTTAGCGATCTCAACAATGGCCTTTTTGACAAGCTTCTGTAGGACCGCTAACTCCTCGTTTCGTCGCAGGTTGTAGTCTTCCCTGAATTCTTGCGTTGCGCGCCTTAGATCGCGCCTCAATACCAATATCTCGCGCTCCTTGGAACTTCTCTGCGATTCTGCCATGACCAGGGCGTTTTTCTCGAGGTCCTCTTCCATCGCCCTTATATTGTTTTGCATCGACACAAGTTTCTTGTCGCGAGGTCCGAACTCGGACTCGAGCTTTTTCAATGCTGCTTCGCCTTGTGGTGCTTGTTCGATAACCTTGACTGCATTGACATAGCCGATCTTGAGTTCCGCGGCGGGCGTGCTTGTTGGGAGGCACAAAGCGTAAACCAGCAGCATAATGGTAAAATTTTGGAGAACAGCTTTTTTTTCCAAGGCTCGCTCCTGTTCGATTAATTAAATGGAACGCCTAAAGTGAACTGTAGTGTCTCGGTTTCATCTTGCGGCTCATCGTTCAAGGGTGACGCAATGCTGATCGCCAGGGGTCCCACCGGGCTGAACCAATTAAACGCCAATCCCATGGAGTAACGCAACTCTCCCAGATCTATGTCTTCGCCCGGCCCAGGGCCCGGCCCGTATACCTGACCGGCGTCCACAAACACACTGAGCCGCATCGACCTATTCCCAGGCTGCGCGCCTGGCAGCGGGAATATATACTCCAGATTCCCCAACACCCGCCTGCTTCCCCCGATCGGGTCGAACGGCGGCCGAGTATCGCGTGGCCCCAGCGATCGGGACTCATAACCGCGCACGGAGCGGGTACCCCCGGCAAAGAAATTCTCATAAAACGGTAAATCCTCCGTATCGCCATAACCGTCACCCAAACCCAGTTCACCTTTAATACGGAATGAAGTGCGCCTGCTCACGGGCCAGTAACGAGACGCCGAGTAGGTGAGCTTATAGTACTCCAGCTCGCTGCCGGGTACTGCGAGCTCTGCCGAGATGCGTTGGGTCGCCCCTCTACTGGGAAAGATTCTACGATCCAGCGAATTCTGCGACCAACCTACGGTTGTCAGGAGCACTGCATTTTCTTCCCCGTTAGCGGCTACGAAATCCTGTGCTACCTGCGCGCTGTCGGCATCGACACCGATCTCGGTGTTCTGCAGGTCAAAACCGAGGTTAAGCGTGCGTGCCTCACTGAGCGGGAGCCCGAAGAATATACCACCACCCACAGTCTCCGTATCATAGGCTGCGAGATCCTGCTCCGCCGCGTCAAAATCGCTGTAAAACCCTCTGAAACCTCTGCTTATACCGCCTTTCCTGTAATAAGGATTAACGTAGCGAACATTGAGAAACGTATTGGAACTACTGTTATCCAGGCTAACGGCAAGTTCCCGGCCAGTCCCGAACAAGTTAGTCTCCCTCACGCTCGCATTGAACAATATACCATCGGAGTCAGAAAAACCCACACCAAACAGAAGATTACCAGTAAGCCGCTCCTTGACAGTAACATTCACGTCCACCTGATCCGGACTGCCGGGTACCGGTGGCGTTTCAATAGTCACCTCGTCGAAAAAACCTGTCCGTTGCAATCTTTCACGCGATCGCTGAATTTTTCCTGTTGAAAACCAGCCGCCTTCGAGTTGGCGCATCTCGCGCCTAAGCACCTCATCATGTGTAGAGGTATTGCCCGAAAAGTTTATTCGACGTACATAGACGCGTTTCCCCGGATCAACGAAAAAAGTGAATGCGACAGTGGCATTTTCCCTATCAACGTCTGGTATAGCATTGATATTCGCAAACGCGTAACCTTCGTTGCCTAACTTATCGCTGATATTCTTTGTTATCTCAGTGATTCGCCTGCGCGAAAAAACATCACCAGGCTTAATCGTGATGAACTGGCGTAGCTCACCCTCTGGAACAACCATCTGGCCGGAAAGTGTCACATCCGAAATAGTGAATTTCTTACCTTCTGACAGATTCACAGTGATATAGATCTGCTCCTTGTCGGGCGTGATGGAGACCTGGGTGGAGGTGATATCAAACTCCAGAAAGCCCTGATCCTGATAAAAGTTTCGTAGTCGTTCCAAATCACCAACCAGCTCCTGTCGTGAGTACTGGTTCTTCTTGCCAAATAGGCCGCCCTTCGTGCGCAGCCTGAAAAGCTTCAACAACTCCTTATCCGTGAATTGACGGTTATTAACGATGTTGATTTCCCGTATTCTTGCTGTACGACCCTCTCTGACCTCAATATCAACCGCAACCCGATTGCGCTCCAGTGGCGTGACAGTGGGCCTTATCTTTACGGAGTAACGTCCACGGCCAAAATACTGGCGCTCGAGTTCCTGTTCGATCTGCTCCAGCAATGAGCGGTTAAAGACACGACCTTCGACAAATCCTATATCACGCAAGCTCTTCTTCAAGTCCGCGTCCGAGATCTCACGCGTGCCAGATATGTTGATGCTGGCAATCGCGGGTCTCTCAATGACCGTGACGACGAGCACATTACCTTCACGCTCCAGGCGAATGTCTGCAAAAAACCCTGTTTTGAAAAGCGCGCGGATGGCTTCCTGGGCTCTTTTCTCTGTCAAGGTTTCTCCCACCTTGATGGGCAAATAGTTGAACACTGTGCCGGGCGAAATCCGCTGCACACCTTCGACACGGATGTCCTCAACCGGGAAAGGCTCAACGGCGTTAGCGGGTGCGACATAGAGGACACACGCAAACAGCGCCGCAAAAACTCTGTGCATGTTTCTCCTAGCGCTTGGAGAAGCCTAGAAGGGTTACTGAAAGATTCGTGTGAAATCGTTGTAGAAAGCTAACATCATAAGGCCGATGAGAAGCAATATTCCAAACTGCTGACCCCAGATCATCACACGCTCGGAAACGGGGCTGCCTTTTATAGCCTCGATGAAGTAGTACAACAGATGTCCTCCATCGAGCACCGGTATCGGTAAAAGATTCAGGACTCCCAGGCTGATGCTGACCACAGCCAGGAACATTATAAATCGATCGGGGCCCACCTTTGCGGTATGACCCGCATACTGCGCGATAGTCAGCGGTCCGCTGATGTTCTTGGTGGACACCTCAAGCTGCAGCATCTTGATCAGCATTTTCACCGTAAGCACTGACATCGACCACGTGCTGGTTATTCCTTCGACCACGGCTTGCCCCAGTCCAAAACGCACCCGCACCCGTAACTCTGCGGGAATTTCCGCGTAGCGGGGCCGGATTTTGATCTGACCCACGGTCTCACCATTTCGTTTCACCGGCTCAGGTGTGACGTCAAAGGTTATGAGTTCACCCGCGCGATCCACGGTTATACGGACGTTTTTGCCCGCCTTTGGGCTTATGCCCTTAACCACATCTTCCCAAGACTCGATTGGTTTTCCATCGATCTTCGCTATACGGTCACCGACCTGTATGCCAGCGTTTAATGCCGGGCCATCGCCGATCGCGCCGATAACGGGCACAATCTCCGGAATGTAGCCGTACAAGCCCAGGCCCCTCTCCAACAGTCCTGCATTGATCTGGCTGGGCGGCAGGTTGGAGAGGTCGAGGACCCGTGTGCGAACCGCGCCTTCCGGGTCGCGCACCTCAACTTGGACCTTACGTCCGTTTAGCGCGCGCTCAAATAAACGCAACCGCCGATGATCCCAGCTCAAGACTTCTTTCCCGTCAATGGCGAGCAGTTCATCGCCAATCCTGAAACCGCCCTGCTCCGCAATCGAACCTTCGATAACCCTGCCAACAATCGGCTTAATGCCATCTATGCCTACCGTGTACAAGACCGAGTACGCCAACACGGCAAACAGGAAGTTAAACAGCGGTCCGGCCACAACGATGGCGACACGCTTGGGTATCGACTGGCGGTTAAACGCTCGCTCTTTGTCTGCCTCGGGGACATCGCCCTCTGTTTCATCTAGCATCTTGACATAGCCGCCAAGCGGTAGCGCGGCGACCACCAGCTCGGTCTGATCCCTACCGAAACGACGAACCCACAACGGTTTACCGAAACCGATAGAGAAACGTAATACCTTGACACCGAGTCTTTTTGCGACCCAGTAATGTCCGAACTCGTGAAACGCAATCAAAATGCCGAGCGCAACGATGAATGCGATAACAGTATAAATGATATCGATCACTGGAGTCCTCTCACCCGCCTGTCGTCGAGGCCAGCTATAAGATTGTTTGCTGCCAATCTCGCCTTGGCGTCATCTGCAAGCACCGCCTCCAAATTGGCGTCGCCGTTTACATCCATATCACACAGTGTGTGTTCGATCACCCAAGGTATATCCGTAAAGGCGATCTTACGCTCTAAGAACGCCTGTACAGCCACTTCGTTCGCGGCATTGAGTATGGCAGGCGCCGTACCACCGGTGCGAGCAGCGTGATCGGCCAACCGCAGACAAGGAAACCGTTCTGGGTCCGGCTTTTCAAAATCCAGGTGCGCAACATCAAAAAAGTCGACACTGTCAACACCTGATTCGATGCGCTCCGGCCACGCCAAGGCGTGTGCGATTGGCGTACGCATGTCCGGATGTCCCAACTGTGCGAGCACCGATCCATCCTTATATTCCACCATCGAGTGCACGACACTTTGCGGATGAATCACAATTTGCACGTGGTCAGGAGTGGTATCGAACAAACGGCAGGCCTCAATTAGCTCAAGACCCTTGTTCATGAGTGTCGCCGAGTCGACCGAAATCTTGCGGCCCATAACCCAATTTGGGTGCGCGCAGGCCTGTTCCGGTGTGACATTGACCAATTCATCAGGTCTCGCCGTCCTGAATGGTCCGCCTGAACACGTCAACAAAATCCTCCGCACAGCAGAATGATTTCTCCCGGTCGTGTAGCCGGCTGGCATGCACTGAAAAATCGCATTGTGCTCGCTATCGATGGGCAACAGCTGAGCACCCGAGCGCCGTGCTTCGCTAATAAAGATGTTGCCGGACATGACCAGCGGTTCCTTATTGGCCAATAGCACGCGTTTGCCCGCGCGCACGGCAGCGAGCGTTGGTAGCAGACCGGCAGCGCCTACGATGGCCGCCATAACAATTTCGGTCTCAGTCTCTGCCGCTACCGCTTCCAGTGCTGCGGGACCAGCTAGAACTTGCGTGTGTAGACCCGCTGCTTCAACTTTTGGCTTAAGGTTCCGTGCGGCTGCACGATCAAGCATGACAGCCTTGTCTGGCTTGGTCTGACAGCATTGCTCGAACAACCGATCAACTTGTGTGTTAGCGGTGAGTGTGACGACCCGGAAGCGGTCTGGATGTCGTGTCACCACATCGAGGGTATTGATTCCGATGGAGCCCGTCGAACCAAGTATCGCAACGCCTTTTGGCCCCGCGCTGGGGCGGCCGTTGGTAACTGCGTGCGTCATCGTTGGGCTCACGCCTCCGGTCTCAAAAACAGCATCCAACCGAGTGCAAATGTGGGCGCGGCGGCCGTCAGCGCATCGATTCTATCGAGCACGCCACCGTGGCCCGGCAACCAGTTACCACTATCTTTCATGTCGGCAAGGCGCTTCACTTTGCTTTCCACCAGATCACCGAGGACAGAAAAAAACAAAGCGAGAACCGCTACCACAACCCACGTGAAGAGCATGCGGGCCTGTAGTTTCCATATCATTGTCCCACAAAAATAGGCCACGACGATAACGGCCGCAAGCGCACCGACCAGGCCCTCCACAGTCTTCCCCGGACTAACGCCCGGAGCGAGTCGCGTCTTACCCCAGGCACGGCCGACAAAGTAGGCACTGGTATCAGCGATCCAAACGACCGCAAACAGGAACAGCATTACCGCGGGGCTCATGGAATCGGTACGATGCAGATAGATCACCGCGAGCCAAGGCGGTAGCAGCACAAGCATTCCTGCGAATAACTTCCCGGTCGTGGAACCGAATACCCCAGTGGCCGCGCGTGGATGGCGTACCAGATCGAAGAACGCCCAGATCCACCAGCAAATGGCCACTATCAGCACGACAAGGGTCGCGTTCGGTAAACGCTCGATTGTCCAAAACCCTATGGCCCCCCCTAGTCCCAGAGCGACGATGTAAACCAGTCGCGGCGCAGTAGCGGAAAAGCCAGAAAGCGCCGCCCACTCCCAACCGGCAAACAGGATAAACGCACCAAAGACGACAGCTAACCATAACGATGGCAAGTAGACCATCGCGGCGATAACCAACAGCAGCAAAAACAGCGCTGTCAGTACTCGCTGCTTAAGCTTGCCGGGCGGCCTCGATTTGTTCACCAGTGAGACCGAACCTACGCTCACGCCTAACATAGGACGCCAGTGCGAGGTCGAACTCCGTGCGGTCGAAGTCAGGCCACAAGACTGGCGTAAAATATAGCTCCGTATAGGCAAGCTGCCACAGCAAGAAATTGCTGATACGCTGCTCGCCGCCCGTACGGATGAACAAATCCGGGTCGGGCGCCTCATGCATGCTCAGGAACGTCTCGATCTTGTCCGGGGTAATGGCATCTGGATCGATCGCACCCTGTTGTGCGCGCTTGGCAAGCTCAGTACACGCTCGCGCAATATCCCAGCGCCCCCCGTAATTGGCGGCGATCGTCAAAACAAGTGCGGTGTTATCGTGAGTGAGCGTCTGCGCTCGCTTGATCTTGGCTGCAGCCTTGCGGCCGAAGCGATCTATGTCTCCGATCACGCGGAACCGGATATTGTTCTTATGAAGTTTGGTCATTTCTTCGTCGAGGGCGTTGACAAATAGTTCTATGAGCGACTTCACCTCGACTTCCGGCCTACGCCAGTTCTCGCTACTGAATGCGAACAACGTCAAGAACCTAATACCTTTCTCCCCGCATGCGGTAACAAGCTCGCGCACGCGTTCGACGCCCTTCACATGTCCCGCGATCCGCGGCAGACGGCGACGAGTCGCCCAACGCCCATTGCCATCCATAATAACCGCCACATGTTTGGGTAGAGATACTCCTTGCTCAATGGGCGACACTGAACTCACGGCATTGCTGTTTTTACTCATTGTGCAATATTTGGCAATCCTAGACTTGCATGATGTCTCGTTCTTTGCCGGCAACGACTTTGTCCACCTCAGCGACGAAACGATCGGTAAGCTTTTGCACCTCCTCTTCAGCACGCCTGTCATCATCTTCGGATATGCTTTTTTTCTTCAAAAGGTCCTTTAGATGATGATTGCTATCGCGTCGAATGTTGCGGATTGCGACTTTTGTATTTTCGCCTTCGCTACGGACCACCTTAGCAAGCTCTGCTCGCCGTTCCTCAGTCAGTGGTGGCAGTGGAACGCGTATCGTTTGGCCTGATGTTGCCGGATTAAGTCCAAGGTCTGACTCGCGTATTACCTTCTCAACGGCTACGACCATGTTCTTGTCCCAAGGATTAACGGTAATCGTGCGCGCATCGCTGACCGTAATGTTGGCTACCTGGTTGACCGGTGTCTGCGTACCGTAATAATCAACCTTTAAGTGATCCAGCAAACCAGCGTGGGCACGCCCTGTTCTGACCTTCGCTAGATCCGCTTTCAATGTCTCGATCGATTTCGTCATGCGCCGTTCCGCATCTTTTTTGATTTTATCGACGTCTTCCATCTCAATCTCCACACTGTACAAGTGTTCCTTCGTTCTCACCTAAAACCACGCGTAGCAAGCAGTTTGGCGTATTGATATTGAACACACGGATGGGAAGACTCTGCTCCCGGCATAACGCGATGGCAGCGGCATCCATCACACCCAATCTTTGCGCTAGTACTTGATCGTAACTGAGTGTGTCATAGCGCTTGGCGTCCGCATGTCGCATCGGATCCTTAGAATACACACCATCGACCTTCGTCGCCTTAAGCATGATGTCTGCACCGATCTCCATAGCTCGCAAGCTCGCGGCTGTATCCGTTGTGAAAAACGGATTACCTGTCCCCGCGGCGAAGATCACAACATCGTGTTTTTCCAGGTACCCGATCGCGTGTTGACGAACGTAGGGCTCAGCTATCTGATCCATGTGAATCGCCGATTGTACATGCGCAGGCACGTCGAGGCGTTTTAACGCGTCCTGCAAGGCAAGCGCATTGATCACGGTTGCGAGCATCCCCATATAGTCGGCAGTGGCTCGATCCATTCCATGCGCCGTTGGAGCAACCCCACGAAATATGTTACCTCCGCCAATCACGACCGCGAGCTGGACACCCGTGGCAACGACCTCTCCTAGCTCGCGCGCGAGCCGTCCGAGTACATCGCGGTCGATCCCATAGTCGTCCTCGCCCATGAGTGCCTCGCCACTGAGTTTCAGCAGTACGCGTCGATAGACAGGCGCCCGCGGGGCTCTGGTCAATGCTCTACCCTCCCTTGGCTTGGGCCATTACTTCCGCAGCGAAGTCGCCAACTTTTTTTTCGATACCTTCTCCGACCTCGTAGCGACAAAAACGCGCTATACGAGCATCGGCTAATTTCAACAATTTTTCTACGCTGGTATCTGGATCTTTGACAAAAGGCTTGCCTAACAACGTAAGTTCGTTGAGATACTTGTTTAAACGACCAGCAACCATCTTCTCTGCAATTTCGGGTGGCTTGCCGCTTGCACGCGCCTGTTCCATAAATATTTCCCTTTCTTTAGCTGCCACGTCTTCTGGTACATCGTCTCTCGATATGTATTCTGGACGCGTAGCGGCGATCTGCATGGCAATGTCGTGCGCGAGTGCGTTATTGCCTCCTTTCATTTCAACAAGCACACCAATTCGTGACCCCGGATGCACATAGGCGTCGAGGTGCGCTCCTTTCCCCTCGTAGTGTACAAATCGACGTACATTTATTTTCTCTCCTAGTCGCGCCACCAGCCCCTCACACACCTGTGCCACCGTGTCCGCTTTGCCGTCTTCTAAAGGCAACGCCGATAGCGCATCCACATCCGCTGGATCATGCTTGACAACACACGCTGCAACCGCATCGACAAAGCTAACAAACCCGTTCTCTTTGGCAACGAAATCGGTCTCACAATTGACTTCGACTATGGCTGCAAGCTTACGGTCACCGCTGACATGCGCACTGACACGGCCTTCAGCAGCAATGCGTCCGGCTTTTTTTTCTACCTTCACACCGACGCGCTTACGCAGTAGCTCGACCGCCTTATCCATATTGCCGTCGCATTCGACCAAGGCATTTTTGCATTCCATCATGCCAAGTCCCGTACGCTCGCGAAGCTCCTTAACCTGTCCCGCAGATATAGCCATTTACATGCTCCGTTATTTCAAATCGATTTAGGAAAGCTTGGCTCGCCAGCCAAAAACAAGGGGAAGGCCCCCCGTTCTGTCATTTGGTCTCAGACGTGTCTGGGGCATTTTGTTCCGACTTGGCCTCTGGTTTACTGGCGGCACGCTTCGCTTTAGCGGTCTTCGCTTTAGCGGTCTTCGCTTTCTTGGATCTAGTACTGGTCTTCGCTTTAGCAGGCGAGGTCTTCGTTGATTTCGTCGCGGTCTTAGCTTTCTTACGCGTTGTCCGCTTGGCCTTCGGTCCCGCCGCTGGTGCCGTAGCGTCGTCGGCTTGCGCTTGCTTCGTCTCCGTCAGTTCCTCTGCCGCAACCGGCTGTTCCGTCACTGGCGCGTCTGCGGCGCCGATAGGCGGCTCACCTTCTACGCTGTCCGCATCCGCCAGCAGCGTTTCTGCCACTGGTTCCGGCTCCGCGACTGCGCGCCGCGCCGCCTCAGCTGCCGATGCAACCGCCACTTCAACCTGCTTGCCTTCCGCATCGACCTCAACGAACTCTTCATCCCCCGCCACCATTAAAGTCTCTGCCTCTTTCCGACCCTCGACAATCGCGTCGGCCGCCGCCCGAGCATAAAGTCTTATCGCGCGGATGGCGTCATCGTTGCCGGGAATCAAATAGTCGACACCATCGGGTTTACAGTTGGTATCGACCACAGCCACTACCGCGATGTTCAAGTGTTTGGCTTCTGCAACAGCGATGCCTTCCTGGCCGACGTCCACCACAAACAAGGCGTCTGGTAACCCTGGCATATCCTTAATGCCCGCGAGGCTTTGATTGAGTTTGCGATGCTCTCGCGTCAAGCCGATAACTTCCTTCTTGCTAAGCTTATTGACGCTGCCATCTTCGAACATGGTCTCAAGGTTCTTGAGTCGCTCAATGGACTTCTTCACCGTCTTATAATTGGTTAACGTTCCCCCGAGCCAACGGTGATTAACATAGGGGCAACTACAGCGCAGCGCTTCCTCTTGCACGATATCCGTCGCCTGGTGTTTGGTGCCGACGAATAATACTGTGCCCCTGTTTGCCGCCAGCTTACGCAAGAATTCCATCGCCTGGTTGAAGAGCGGCAAGGTCTTTTCCAGATTAATGATATGGATTTTGTTGCGCTCGCCGAAGATATATGGGCGCATCTTCGGATGCCAGAAACGCGTGCGGTGGCCGAAGTGAACGCCAGCCTCCAGCATCTGGCGCATGGTGACATCGGGCATTTAAGCAACCTCCGTTCGGGTTAGTCCGCCACGAGCCCCATGCATCAACCTAGCCACTAAATGGGGTGGCTTTGAAAGCGCTGCCCCAAATTTAGTGGTTGGGCACCCGGACGCATGTGACGGCCCGTGTGAGTATTTTAAAATTAAAATTTTACACCATAGCGGGCTATCTACAATAATGATTTTAAGGATTACGCCAGAAACTGTGCCTAAATTGCCGTAAAACGGGCCTGCGGCGCCAGAATAAGGTAAATTAACAGCTTCGCCGCGGAGAGCGAACACAATCGGAGTCTTTATTTGAGCCACACCGCTGACCTATGCCCATTACTATAAAAACACCCGAGGAGATCGAAAAAATGCGGGTCGCCGGCCGCCTTGCGGCAGAGGTCCTCACAATGATCCGCCCGCACGTGCAACCCGGCATCACCACCGGTGAACTAGACCGGATCTGCCACGAATACATTAGCAACGAACAAAAGGCCATTCCGGCGCCACTGAATTACAAGGGATTTCCCAAATCGATATGTACGTCCGTCAACCACCAAGTATGTCACGGCATTCCCGGGGATAAGAAGCTCAAGAAAGGGGACATTATCAATATTGACATTACTGTCATCAAAGACGGGTATCACGGTGATACGAGTAAGATGTTCTTTGTCGGTGAACCCTCTATTCAGGCCGGGCGTCTAGTTAAGCTTAGCCATGAATGCATGGTCAAGGGTATCGAAGCCGTGCGTGCCGGTGCGCGCTTAGGTGACATCGGTCACGTGATCCAACAACATGCGGAAAGGCATAATCTGTCAGTGGTACGGGAATACTGCGGTCATGGCATAGGTCGCGAGTTTCATGAAGAGCCACAGGTACTGCACTACGGTAGACCGGGTACCGGAATAGAGCTGGTGCCAGGGATGACGATCACAATCGAACCCATGATCAATGCGGGGCGTAGAGAGGTAAAACTTCTACCTGACAACTGGACCGTGGTCACGCGTGATCACAGTCTCTCGGCGCAATGGGAGCACACCGTTTTGGTAACCAACGGTGGACATGAAGTACTCACACAACTGTCGGGCGACAAACTTTGACGCTTCAACTCTGGATTTTGAGGTGCTGAGAATCAGTCGTACATAGTTTGCACGCAGTCATCCAACATGCCGATAAATAAGGATCAGGTCTTAAACACGCGCGATTTCGAGCGTGCACTCGAAAGCGCCGACGATTCGCTCGCCTTGTTCCGCACTACCCTGGCGACGGGGCGTAAAGCGCTCAAACAGCGACACATAGAACACGTCGCGGCCCAGCACATCGTTCCCACTCAGGCATGGTTGATCGACGAACTTCTGATCGAGGCATGGAAGTTTCACCTTGCGCTCTCACTGGTGGAGGACAAGATCGCGCTTGTCGCTGTCGGTGGTTATGGGCGCCGTGAGCTTCACCCCGCTTCCGACATCGACCTGCTGTTGCTTGTCGAACGGGAAGACCATAACCAAATAAGCGGCTTTGTTGAGGCGTTCGTACGATTCCTATGGGACATGGGCCTTGAGGTGGGACATAGCGTCCGTTCCCTAAAAGACTGTGTTCGTATGGCGAAGAAAGACATCACGGTCACCACGAACCTCATGGAGGCGCGTTTGCTCTACGGCAGCCCAAAGCTATTTCAAAAGATGAAAACAATGACGGCGCCGCCGAGAATCTGGCCTAGCAGAAAATTCTTTGCAGCAAAATGGCAAGAGCAGATCGAGCGTCATCACCGTTTTGACGATACCGCTTATAAGCTGGAACCGAATATTAAGGAGGGTCCGGGCGGTCTACGTGACATTCAGATGATCGTGTGGGTCACGCAACGTCATTTTGGCGCAAGCTCGCTGCACGATCTCGTGGAGCTCGGGTTCCTGCGTGAGGAAGAATATCGTGCCTTGATCCGAGGCAGGAACTTTCTTTGGCAGCTGCGTAATGGTCTACATTATCTCGCCGGTCGACGAGAAGATCGATTGTTATTTGACCACCAGCGCGTGCTAGCACAGCAGCTCGGTTATACCGATAGAGCCGGAAGTCTCGCGGTAGAGCAGTTCATGAAGCGCTATTATCGCACTGTTAAAGAATTGTCGTTGCTGAACGAGATCTTGCTACAACACTTTCAGGAAGCCATTCTGTCGCGCGGAAAGTCCAGGATTAAACCTATTAACCGGCGCTTTCGTTCGCACAACAATTTCATCGAAGTCACCCATGAGAAGACATTCGAGCGAGCGCCCTATGCAATCTTGGAGCTGTTCCTGATCATGCAACAGCAGCCCGCGTTGAAAGGCGTCCGCGCGGATACGATCCGTCTATTACGTGCAAACTTGCATCGTATCGACCGCAGTTTTCGTAAAGACCTTGGCTGCCGTAGCCTTTTTATGGAAATCATGCGCCAACCCCAAGGTATCACTCATGCATTGCGGCGCATGAACGCCTATGGCGTCCTGGGCGCGTATATACCGGCGTTCGGCAGGATCGTCGGTCAGATGCAACACGACCTGTTCCACGTGTACACAGTGGACGAACACCTGCTTTTTGTCGTGCGCAATCTAAGGCGACTCACGATCCCCGAGCATCATCATGAATTTCCGCTCGCAAGCTCAATCATACAGCATATCGTCAAGCCCGAGCGGTTATACCTCGCCGCGTTATTTCACGACATCGCCAAAGGACGTGGCGGTGACCACTCGGTCATGGGTGAAAAGGTCGTGGTCGCCTTTTGCAGACGCCATGGCTTGAGCGATTACGATGCTAACTTTGTGCGATGGCTGGTTCGCCATCACCTTGTGATGTCATGGACGGCGCAACGTCACGACATCCACGATCCGGAGGTGGTGCTGGAGTTTGCTCGGCAGGTCGGAAACCAAGAACGGCTCGATAACCTTTATCTGCTGACGGTCGCCGATATCCGCGGCACCAGTCCCAAGGTGTGGAATGCGTGGAAGGGCCGCCTATTGTCCGAACTATATTCCGCCGCTACGCGCATATTTCGTCGTGGTTTTGCGACGCCGCTCGATCTCAAGGCGCAGACCAGCGAGTTACGCAACGAGGCATTGTCGATTCTCCAACCTAAAGACCTGTCGCAGGGGTTGGTCGAAAACTATTGGCGACAATTAGACGATGTGTACTTCCTGCGGTATGGCGCCGAAAGCCTCGCATGGCACGCGGAAACCATCGCCAGCGCATCAGCCGCCGATTTTCCAATCGTCGCCACCCGCTACAATCCAGAGATCGGCGGCAGCGAGTTTCTCATCTACACGCCCGATCGCGAGTACCTGTTCGTGGTACAAACGGCGGGTTTTGATCGCATGAACTTGTCCATTGTAGATGCGCGCATCCATACAACCCGTAACGGTTTCGCCCTCAACACCTTCGTCGTACTCGACTATTCAGGCGAGGCTGTGCGCGACCCCAAGGTCCTGGCAGACCTAAGACAACGCATGCGTGAGCAGCTCCTGAGTCCGCGCCAAGGGCGCGACGCGCGAACAGCTCATTTGTCGCGCCAACTCAAACACTTCCCCATAGAGACCAAGGTGAACTTTAGCTCGTCTGTTAATGGACAACAAACGATAATGGAAGTGATCGCGCAAGACCGTCCAGGCTTGCTTTACCAAGTTGCGCTGACATTGCAACACTGCAGAGTGAACCTTGTCACGGCCAAGGTGTCCACCTACGGCGAGCGCGCTGAGGACATCTTCTTCATCACCGATCTCGAAAAACGACCGCTGACCGATCGTCAGCAGCTTGCCTGCCTTGAACGGGAAACCTATGAACGCCTTGAGGGACGAGCGGCGAATGCGACAGGAGAGTTGCGGGCAATAAGCAGCAAGTTACAAGTGGCAAGTAGCAAGAAAATTAATTGACACATTGTCCTCAGGAAGGAAAGTCTCAAAGCAAACCTTGCTAATTCATACTTGCTACTTGGTAGCTTTATTGCGGGATCACCAACCGGCGTCCAACTCTAAGCTGGCTGCCCTTCAGATTGTTGGCAAATCTCAAAGCGTCCACATGAACGCCATATGTCTTCGCAATCGCAGACAACGTGTCGCCGGGCTGCACCACGTGCACCCGGGAACCGCTGGTCGCAACGGCTTGATGTCGCTGCTTGAGCTTGTTGCGGGAAACATAGCGCTTGATACCACTGAAAATCCCGCGCGCGAGCTTTCGCTGATAGGCCTTGCTTCGCAATTTCTTCTCTTCCGTCGGATTAGAGATGAACGCCGTTTCGACTAGAATCGATGGCATATCGGGTGCCTTGAGCACCGCAAAACCCGCCTGCTGCACACCCCTGGAATGAACGGCGCCGATACGACCGAGCTCGCTTAGAACATCGCTCCCAAGCTCCAGGCTTGAACCGATCGTGGCGGTCTGAGACAGATCCAGCAAAACCTTCGCCAGTAGGTCGTCTTTATCGCTCAAACTGACGCCGCCAATCAGATCGGAAGCGTTTTCCCTATCGGCCACCATCTTCGCCAACGCACTGGTGGCACCCCGTTGCGACAACGCATAGACCGACGCGCCGCGGGCGTGTCGTGCACGCTTACCAGGCAGTGCGTCCGCATGAATGGAGATAAACAGATCCGCCTCATAACGGCGCGCCTTCTCAAAGCGCCGCTTCAATGTCACATAGTAGTCACCGTCACGAATCATAAGCGCTCGCATGCCGGGGGCAGCGGCAACGAGTTTCTTTAGCTGACGAGCAATGGCGAGCACGACATTTTTCTCACGTGTCCGGTAGCGCCGCCCGATTGCGCCCGGATCTTCACCGCCGTGTCCGGCGTCGATGGCGATCAATAAGTCCTTCCGCTTGCTCTTTGCGCCTCGTGGCTGGGCTGGCGGCCCCTGCTTGATCGTGTTTCCGTCGTACAAGTCGATGACAAGCCGATGGCCATAGGGACTGTAGGGCTTCAGAACAAACGTGCGTGGCCGCGCCGGTCGCTTGAGGTCCAACACCACACGCAGTCCGTTATCCCCATGCGACCCAGTGCGCACGCCCGCTAGAAACGGTCCACTGAGGTCCAACTCTGGCAATGCGCCTGACAGGCGCGCGTTCTTCATATCTATAACGATACGATCGGGATTCCTGAGGGCGAATAAGCGGTGCTCCAGCAAGCCGCTCAGATCAAACACCAGACGCGTGTGGTCTGGTGCACGCCACATGCGCAGGTTTTTAACAGAGACGCTAGCAGTTTGGCCAAGGGCGGGGATCAGGCCAAGAAGGAGAAGGAGGGTAAAACGCGCAGTCCTCATGCTAGACCGCTTAGAAGCTTCGCACCTCGCTTCGTATGCGAAATAAGCGCCACGGTGCGCTTATCGTCAACTTTATTAATCACGACGTCAATATCGGGTGTCGGCAAAACCCCGGTACCTCGATCGGCCCATTCTACCAGACACACGCTATTGTCCTTAACGTAGTCACGGAAACCGAGAAACTCCAGCTCCTCGGAATTCTTGAGCCGGTAAAGGTCGAAATGATAGGCGGTAAGGCCATCGAATGTATACGGCTCAACTAATGTGAATGTCGGACTTTTTACAACAGTCGTATGTCCTAACGCCCGCAGTATGCCGCGCGCGAGCGTTGTCTTGCCGGTGCCGAGTTCGCCATACAGATACACCAATTGCACATAACGAATGCCGACCGCCAAGCCCGCACCCAGGGCCTCCATGGCGGCGACAGTCGGTGCCTCAAGCTCAAGCTTCATGCTGCGTAAGCTGGTTCAACCGACGGCGCATAAAAGGCAGCAGGTCAGACGCCATCACGCCGATCTCGCCGCCCTGCGCGGCCGCATCATCACCCGCCGTAGCATGAAGCCAGACGCCGAGGCGGGCTGCATCGAGAGGTTGCAGGCGCTGCGCCAATAATGCTGCTATGAGCCCGGTCAGTACGTCTCCCATGCCGCCGCTCGCCATCCCCGGATTGCCTGCATCACATAACCACACGCGGTGGTCCGCGCTGTGCGCGACCAGCGTCCCGGCGCCCTTTAACACACAAACACCGCCGAAGCCTTCGGTCAACGCGCGCACGGCATCGAAACGGTGTGCCTGGATGTCGCTGGTGGTCATACCGAGCAGCCGCGCCGCCTCCCCCGGGTGCGGCGTCAATACCCAGTCATCGCGACGTACGGGATCAGCCGCCAGGATATTGAGGGCGTCTGCGTCGACGACCTTGGGCACCGTTGATTCCAATGCTACCGCCAGCACCAACCGTCCCCACTCACCTTGCCCCAGCCCAGGCCCTGCCGCGATGACCGTCGCGCGCTTGAGGACGGCGCGTAATGCCCGGCCATCATGGACCGCGTGTGTCAGCAACTCCGGGCGCGTACCACTGATTGTCGCGGCGTGAGCTGGATGGGTCGCGAGTGTCACCAGGCCCGCGCCGGTGCGGTAGGCGGCCTCGCCGGCGAGGCGTGCTGCCCCTGACATGCCTTCGGCACCACCAATAACCACCACATGTCCGGCATCGCCCTTATGCAAACTCCGTCGGCGATGTGTAAGCAGGCCCACGAGCGAGCGTTGCGTGATCCGCAACGCAGCCGGGGTCACACCGTTATAAATGCCGGCTGGCGTGCCGAGGCCGTCGAACACCACCTCCCCACAATAGTCCGGGCCGTGGCCGGTAAAAAGACCCGTCTTCAATCCGATAAAGGTGATGGTGGCATCGGCGCGTACCGCAATTCCGAGCACACGACCGGCGTCCGCGTGCAGGCCGGAGGGAATATCTACGGCCAGCCGCGGCACATGTGCCTGCGCATTCATGGCTTCAATCGCCGCACGCCAGTCGTCGCGAATCTCGCGTTCCAATCCGGTGCCGAACAGCGCATCGACGATGACATCACTGCCTTCCAGTCGCCTCGCGCTAAACGGCACAGCTTGGAGACCAGCCGCCTCCAGGTCTTTACGGGCTTGCAGGGCATCGCCGCGCAGGCGTGCGCCATCACCGAGCGCCATCACCAGCGGCTCCAGGCTTGCCTCGTGGGCAAGCCGTGCCACGACGTAGCCATCACCGCCATTGTTACCCGGTCCACAGACGACGCTTATCCGCCGTGCCCGCGGCCAACGACTCCGCAATAACGTGAACGTCGCCTGGCCGGCACGTTGCATTAGCGTATACCCGGGAATGTCACGATCCTCGATCGCGATCTTATCCAGTTGCCGCGTCTGCGCGGCGTAATACAATGCTTCAGGTAGGCTCATAAATTCACAGCGGGTCTTTCGTGTATTTTAACCAGGGAGAAGACAGCAACATAGAAGCGAGAAGCAAGTGTCGAGTTTGAAGTAGGAGGATTTTGGCCTGCTACTTGACACTTGTTACTGATTTTCAGCTAACATGGTTAGGCTGATGGGGAACGTGGGAGCACAAACAACGAAATTCACCCAGCTTGCCGATGACATAAAACGGTGGGGCCGCGAGCTTGGCTTTCAGGCAATCGGTGTCACCGATGTCGACTTGAGTGAGGCCGAAACCCGTCTGCTCAACTGGCTGGATGCGGGACACCATGGTGAGCTGGCTTATATGGCTAAACACGGCGCACGCCGTAGCCGCCCACAGGACCTGTTGCCCGGCACCGTACGCGTCATCTCCACGCGTATGGACTATTTCCCCGGTCACGCTGTGGATGCAGGCGCCATCCTTGAAAACCCCAACCTGGCATTCATATCACGGTACGCGCTGGGACGCGATTATCACAAGGTCCTGCGCAAGCAGCTCAAGAAACTGGCCGCTCGCATCGAACGCGCGGTCGGCGAGCATCATTACCGCGTGTTCACCGACAGTGCACCCGTGTTGGAAAAGCCGCTGGCAGAAAAGGCCGGGTTGGGTTGGATCGGAAAGCACACCAATCTACTAAACCGGACCGGCGGGTCGTGGTTCTTCCTGGGTGAGATCTACACCGATCTGCCGCTACCAGTCGACCGGCCTGCACAAAATCACTGCGGTCGCTGCCAAGCGTGCATTGATGTCTGCCCCACCGGCGCTATTATCGCCCCTTATGAGCTCGATGCGCGGTTGTGCATTTCTTATTTGACGATCGAACTACGCGGCGCTATTCCGGTCCCGCTCCGCCCCCTGATAGGCAATCGGATTTTCGGGTGTGACGATTGTCAAATGGTTTGTCCGTGGAATCGCTTTGCCAAGCCCACAAACGAGCCCGACTTTGCTCCGCGCCGCGAGTTCGACGCACCGGAACTCGTTCGACTGTTCTCTTGGAGCGAGACCGAGTTTCTTGAACGCACCAAGGGCTCGGCGATCCGCCGGATCGGTTACGAAGGCTGGTTGCGCAATATTGCCGTCGCCCTGGGCAACGCGCCCACGAGTAGCGCGGTAATCGGGGCCCTGAAAGCTCGCCTAAACGAGCCGTCCGCGCTCGTCCGCGAACACGTGCGTTGGGCATTAGCGCACCACGACGCCGCTGTGCCGTGCGAGGCGTGAACGGTGGCCCATACGAAGTGACTCATCGACGACGCACGACTAACGGTTCACGAATCACGGTTCACAATCGAAGGAAAGTCTCGCGGTAGTATCTGAGCTCCTCGATGGACTCGCGAATATCGTCGAGCGCCTTGTGCGTATTCTTCTTTACCAAGCCCGAGTAGATGTCGGGCTTCCAGCGACGTGCAAGCTCCTTGACCGTGCTCACATCCAGGTTGCGATAATGGAACCAGCCTTCAAGTTCTGGCATCGAGCGTGCCAGAAAACGGCGGTCCTGACACACACTGTTCCCACACATAGGTGATTTACCCTTTGGAACATGCTGCTGCAGAAAATCCAGAGTCTGCCGTTCGACATCGGCCTCGTTCAACTTCGATGCGCGCACCCGCTCGCAGAGACCCGTTTCGGTGTGCGTACGGGTGTTCCACTCATCCATGCCGTCAAGCACGGCGTCCGATTGATGCACGACTAGTACAGGCCCTTCCGCAATGATACTCAACGCGCTATCAGTAATAATGGTAGCGACCTCGAGTATTCGATCGGTTTCGGTATTCAGCCCTGACATTTCTAGGTCTATCCAGATTAGGGCGTTGGGGTCCTGGGTCTCGGTTGGTACTTGCGCCATGCGTTGTCTCCGGTTTTAATCTGCTGTTCCGCGGCCTCTCGGGGTGATGATATCACTGCACGCATGAACAACCTCACCATCTTATTCCTAGCGACACTCTTGTTGGTGGTGTGCACTCAGGTCTGGTTGGCACGACGCCAGATTCGGCATGTCGAGGTAAACCGTAGCGCCGTGCCAGAACCCTTTAGGGAAAAGATAGCACCGAAAACACACAAAAAGGCGGCGAACTACACCATCGCCAAGACCCGATTCAGTATTGTTGACTACGTCGTATCCGCCCTGTTGCTCGTGATCTGGACGCTTGGTGGTGGATTGCAGGCGTTGGATGATCTGTGGCGCAATCTGGATTGGGGTGTGCTCGCCACAGGCACTGCATTCATGGTGAGTGTCGCGTTGATCATGGGGCTGCTCGATCTGCCGGCCTCCATCTATCAGACATTCGTCATCGAACAGCGGTTCGGTTTCAATCGCATGACCCCGGGCCTCTTTCTCATAGATCTGATTAAGAAAGCACTGCTGGTGGTGGCGATCGGGGTCCCGCTGATCCTGGCAGCGCTTTGGTTAATGCAAGAAATGGGCGAGTGGTGGTGGCTCTATGTCTGGGTGCTTTGGACCGCATTCAGTCTGGTGGCGACTTGGGCCTTTCCCACGTTGATTGCACCGTTGTTCAACACCTTCACCCCACTTCAACCGGGGCCCGTCAAAGAGCGCATCCAATCCCTGCTAGAACGCACCGGGTTCAGTACCCATGGTATTTACGCTATGGATGGATCGCGACGTTCCACGCACGGGAACGCGTATTTTAGTGGTTTTGGCAAAAGTAAGCGTATCGTGTTCTTCGACAGCCTGTTGGACAGCTTAGCGGATAGTGAGATTGAAGCGGTACTGGCACACGAACTTGGACATTTTAAGTGCCGGCACGTAACAAAGCGCCTGCTGCTGAGCTTCGCGCTGAGCCTCTGTGGGCTCGCCCTGCTCGGCTGGTTGATCAAGCAATCCTGGTTCTATGCCGGATTGGGGATTTCACAGCCGTCTACGTACACCGCATTGACGCTATTCATCTTGGTCGCTCCGGTGTTCACCTTTTTTCTGCAGCCGTTGTTTGCCTGGGGTTCGCGCAAACACGAGTTCGAGGCAGATATTTTTGCCGCCAAACATAGCGACGCACGCGAACTGGCAAGCGCCCTGATCAAGCTATACGAGGAGAATGCGAGCACGCTGACCCCAGACCCTGTCCATTCGGCCTTCTACGATTCGCATCCACCGGCACCCGTGCGCATCGCTCATCTTAAGTCAATGATAGTCACCTAGTAGAGGACGCGATCATGACGGAGTTGACCCAAAAAAAGTGTAAGCCCTGCGAGGGGGGGGCAAGACCGCTGACCGAAGCGGCGGCCAAAGCGTTACTCGAAAAAGTGCCGGGCTGGGAGCTGAACGAAACGGCTAATGAAATCCACCGCACGTATGAGTTCAAGAACTATTACCAGACGATGGCGTTTGTAAATGCGCTCGCCTGGATCGCACACCGGGAAGACCACCATCCCGACATCGAGGTGGGCTACAAACGGTGCCTCGTACGCTATAGCACGCACGCCGTCGGAGGGCTATCGGACAACGACTTTATCTGCGCGGCGAAGATAAATGCGCTTATTGATTAAATAGTTACGAGTGGCAAGTAACCAGGAGCAAGTAGAGCAGTCGAGGGTCACGCGTCGCGCGTTGGCAGTGCAGCTGTAACGCGCAGTTGCCAAACTCTAGGGCTTTGTACTCCGAACTCTGGACGCTAGGACTTAATGCTGTAACTTGCCAGTTCACATTTGTTACTTAACTACTCTTCCAAGGGATGGGATTGGCACCGCCCTGGGGAAACCCCACTGATCGCTTAACCCCTAACTCCCGATCCCACGTTAATACCCACCAGTACGCGCCGGACACCTGGCGCCTGCAACCTCGTCTAACACATTGTCAAAGCAGGAGAACATCAGATGCATAGTCTCTTCATCAACCGTTTATCCGTGGCAGTACTTGCTTGCCTCTTGGTAATAGGCTGCTCACTGACGACGTCGCCCGAGCAGCGCCAGGTGGACGAGAAGGTCAAAGTGAGCAATCAGGTCATCAGCAGGCCTGAGCCCGAAGACGCGCTCCCCTCACCCCGGTCAACCGCGGCTGAGGAAAAACCGGCTGTTGCTGCAGAGGTACCCAAGGCGGCGGCCAAGCTAAAAAGCGAAGGGCGACTCGATGCGTCCCTATTACAGACGCAATCTGGAGTAGTTCGAACTCGTGAGCTGGACGCCATACGCTATCCTAGCGAACCCCTGGACCGTGAGAACTACGGCCATTTCGAGGACAATCCAGTTAAGCGAGTGGCCGAGCACCCGGTCTCCACATTCAGCATCGATGTGGATACGGGCGCCTACGCCAATGTACGACGATTCCTCAAAGCCGGCCGACTGCCGGCACAGGACGCGGTGCGGGTCGAGGAGTTGATCAACTACTTTTCCTACAACTACCCTGTGCCGGAAAGCAAGAAGCGGCCCTTTAGTGTGACCACCGAGATGGCGCCTGCACCCTGGCATCCGGCGAGGTATCTGTTGCACATCGGCATCAAAGGCTATGACATCCCAAAAGCGGATCTACCGCCGGCCAATCTTGTGTTTCTCGTCGATGTCTCCGGCTCGATGCGGGCACCGAACAAGCTCGATCTATTGAAGACCTCGCTGAAACTGTTGACCCGACAGTTGCGAGCGGATGACCGTATCTCGATCGTTGTCTACGCCGGTGCCTCGGGCGTGGTGTTGGAGCCGGCACCCGGGGACGCGACCGCCAAGATCACGGCGGCGTTGGATGCGCTCACCGCGGGTGGCTCCACCAACGGCGGTGCCGGCATCCGGCTAGCCTATAACATGGCCCAACAGGCCTATATTCCGGATGGCATCAACCGCGTCATCCTGGCGACCGATGGGGATTTCAATGTGGGTACAGTGAGCTTTGAGGCGCTCAAAGACCTGATCGAGAATAAACGCAAAACCGGTATTTCGCTGACGACTCTCGGGTTTGGTACTGGTAACTACAACGATCATCTGATGGAACAGCTCGCCGATGCCGGCAATGGCAACTATGCCTACATCGACAATCTCAATGAAGCGCAGAAGGTGCTGGTAGATGAGATCTCATCGACCATGCACACGATTGCCAAGGACGTGAAGATCCAGGTCGAGTTCAACCCGGCCGTGGTCACCGAGTACCGCCTGATCGGGTACGAAAACCGTGTCTTGAGACGCGAGGATTTTAACAACGACAAGGTTGATGCCGGTGAAATCGGTGCCGGCCACACCGTTACGGCGCTTTACGAAATCGTGCTGCAAGGTAGCAGCGGTCTATACCTCGAACCCTTGCGTTATGCCCCGAAGGTGAAGGAAACGGATAAGCGTACCAATGAACTTGCCTTCCTACGCATCCGCTACAAGCTACCCACCAGCACGAAGAGCACACTGATGGAATGGCCACTCAAGAACGCTGATATGACGGCTGACATCGCCAGGACCTCGGAGAATCTCCGCTTCTCCGCGGCAGTCGCGGCCTTTGGTCAGCTGCTTCGCGGCGGCAAATATACCGAGAACATGAGCTATAGCGATGTGATCGAGCTTGCCAACAGTGCCCGCAGCCAGGACCACTTCGGCTATCGCGGCGAATTCGTGCAACTCGTAAACCTGGCACAGTCGCTGGCAAGTTCGGATAAACAAGCGAGCCAGTAACCGGTGCAGTATTAACCCGCGAACCGCTTGCCTGCCGGCGCTGCTCACAGGCAGGCGGTTCGCGGCGATCATTTTCTAAGTCGAGAATGTGAAGAGGTTCTCCTTCAGTACAAACAAACCTGATCGCGACTAATCTTACCGAAATCGGCCACGACAAAATGTTTCTGTGAATAAGCAAAGTGGAACTCTGTAAATTTCCCTGCATCACTTGTCATCTCATCACGAACTCAGTCAACAAGCTCAAATTCAACCGCTGTGACGCCGGCCTCATTCAAACGCTCATCCGAGTCGCGTCTAAATCCATACCATATATCAACAGATCCACCAGTGAGTGATTGAGTTTCCCGCGAAAAGCCTGTGCCAAGCGGTGCGGTAACCAACCCCGTGTCAGACACGGCCAAATTCCAAGGTGTCTTAGTAGCAATAATCATGAACGGGTGATTGGTTACATCAGAGATAGTGCCGTCGGGCCGCATCACTTCGACTTTGAGTTGCACCGATTGCCCTCGTTTGAGCGTAATAACCTCCCCGTCTGTAATGGGTCTACCATCGACTGAAATCCGAAGTGATACTGGTTCAAAAGGAAGCGGATAATCCGGATACCGTTTCTCAAATGCGGCTAGCCTGTCGTATCCCTCGGCTACCTTTCCCTGACGTAGCAGTCCGCCGATCTCCTCCAGGGACTCTTGAGGTGAAAGCTCTTTAGACTCGGTGGTTGCCATCAACGCCACGGATGACTCACCCAACCTGCCCTGTTTTCGCAATTCCTCGTCCTTTTCGAGCGCCGATTCGTCTAGCGCAACGGCGCCACCGACGCCAGCGGAGCTACTACGGGCTTGTTCACGGGCCTTCTTTGACGGCTCAGCCGTTACCATCTTGCGTTCTTTCAAACTGGCTTCCTGCCGTGCGGTCGTAGACTCCGGGGCGACGGGGGGGCGCGCCGATGCTGGTTTTTGTTCCGCGGGAGCCGCTTCCTGTTTCATCAAAGCCGTGTTCTGCGCAGCCGGTGCGCGCGCTGCGGTGACTTTCCTTTTGCGCTTGAGTGCCGCTTTGCTATCTGCAGCGGCATCGGCAGGGGCGCCGGCAACTACGGCGGAAGTATCGTCTCTCTTCCCTTGTGATAGCTCTTCCTCCATCGCCGATTCGAGGGTCGGTTCTGACAGGCTCTTTGGCGAAAACGGAACGCTGTCCTCGTCAAACATAAAGGTCACCAGACCAACAGTTAACACCAGCACCGCGGCGAGCGATGCTGGAATCATCCAGTTGCGTGTGAACGGACTACGAGCGACACGCGACGTGGCTTTTGTCGCCTGTCTTGCCGCCGAGAGGATGGCCGCGTCGAGTTCGTCTGGAGGATTTTCGTCCGTAGTCGCTTTGTAGACACGGGAGAGTACAGACCGGTTCTGCAAGTATTCGTCTAGTGCACGGTCAATCGGCTTTTGTGAGCTCATCCTTTATTCACCAAACCCTTGTAACCCTTGCCTCAGCTTGGCCACAGCATATCGTAATCGACTTTTCGCCGTCTCGGGATTAACGCCGGTTATGTCGGCGATTTCATCGACCGAAAAACCCGCCTCCTCCCGCAGTAGAAAGGCCTCCCGCTGGGCCTGCGGCAGCTCGTGTACGAGTTCGAGCAGGCGGCTTGTGAAGCGCTTGAGATGCAACCGATTCTCGACTTGCACGCAGTCCATGTCGGGCAGATTCTCGAGTTCCACATTGTCGTCTACGCTCTCTGGATTTGACAACCCCGCGATCGTGGTCGGGTTGTGTGATTGTTTGCGGTAATGATCGACCACACGATTATGGGCTAACCGAAAGAGATAAGTGGTGAACTTGGCGCGCACTTCATAGTGCTCCCGCGCGCGAATCAAGTTCGTCCAGATATCTTGAAACAGCTCCTGTGCATCGTCTGCATTCCCACACTGACGCAATAGGTAGCGATACAACGCGCCCCGGTAGCGCTTATAGATGATCTCAAACGCACGAAAGTCGCCTTTACTATAAGCCAGCATCAAGTTCTCGTCACTCTGTCGACTATCCATTTATTCTAAACGTTGCGGAATGCGTTTAGGGTCACGCTTCATACTGTGAAGTGCTCTCTTGTCCGTCGACCGTGCTGTGCTGTCGAAAAGGCGCTCGGTGATCGAAACCGATGACGTCGATCCGCGCCAGGCGCTCAGTGGAACAGATGACTAGGTGTCACGCCGCCCGGTAAAGGCTCTGGCCAGCGTACCCTGATCGACATACTCAAGTTCTCCTCCAACCGGTACGCCGTAAGCGATGCGCGTTGCACGTATCTTGCGGGCACGAGCAAGTTCGCCGATATAATGTGCGGTCGCCTCACCCTCTACCGTCAGGTTGGTGGCCAGAATGACCTCTTTAATGGATCCTTCGTCCAAGAGCGCCTCGAGACGCGGAATGCCCAGTTCTTCCGGACCAATACCGTCCAGCGGCGAAAGACGGCCCATCAAAACGAAGTACAAGCCCTTATAGACACCCGCCTGTTCCAAAGACATGAGATCGGCGGGAGACTCGACGACGCATAGCTGCGAACGGTCTCGCCGCGACGAATTGCATAGTGGACAGATTTCCTGTTCGCTGAAGTTGTTACAGCGCCTACAGTGGATCACGCGCTCCAGCGCATTGCGTAGCGAATCGACAATCTGACGTCCGCCTTCCCGATCGCGTTCGAGCAAATATAGCGCCATACGTTGCGCGCTTTTGGGACCTACTCCAGGCAGCCGGCGCAGCGCCTGCTTGAGGGCTTCTATCGCAGGGGTAACGGCAGCCCGATCATGTGTATCCGACATCGGGCACGACTTAGGGTGACAACTTGAGTCCTGGAATGTTAAATCCGCCGGTCAGTCCAGCCAGCTTCTCCTGGCTCGCCTTCTCTACCTTGCGCACGGCATCGTTCACCGCCGCTGCGACCAGATCTTCAAGTACCTCCTTGTCGTCTTGCATAAGACTCGAGTCAATCTCAACGCGTTTGACGTCGTGGCGGCAGGTCATGGTCACGGTCACCATGCCTCCGCCGGCAGTTCCCGCCACCTCAATCTTTGCCAACTCTTCCTGCGCACGGCGCAAGTTCTCCTGCATAGCCTGCGCCTGTTTCATGAGATTACCAAGTCCGCCTTTCATCACTCATCCTCGCTACTTAAGGCTTTGGGTCGAACAGAACCCGGGGTCACGCGCGCGTTAAAGCGCTGCTCCAACGCCTTCACGTTCGGGTCATTGTATATAGCATCAAACGCCGCTTGTTGTTGTGCGTCCTGTAGACGCGATCGCTGCTGAGCGGGTGTTTCTTCCTGTGGCTGGCCAACACGCATTTTCAATCGCAGCGGCGTGCCGTAAAACCGCTCCAATGCGTCTTTGAGTGCGGATTCACGTTCCTTGCTGTAAAGCTGAGCGCAGCCCTCATCGAGCACCAATAACATCTCGCCTTGCTCGTAGGACTCTAACATGCTGTTGTTGGCCATCTCGCTGACTAGTCCGGTGATCTTCAGCTGTCTGACGACATCGGTCCAGCTCTCCGAGGCGCGCGCGCGGTCCGCTGCCTCGACAGAAATCGCGGGTCTATCGACCGATTCTACCTCTGCTACTGGCTGTCCACCCAGTGCCGCCGCCGGCCGAAATGCCAGCATCCGCAACAGGATCATTTCGAGTCCCGTGCGCATATCGGGCGTCAGCGTCAGGTCGCGCCTACCGATCAGGCCGATCTGATAATAGAGTTGTACATCCTCGCGTGTCATCGCGTGAGCGTGCGCTAGGATCCTTTCCCGATTTCCGTTGTCATTACCGATTAACGCGGGATCGACCTGTGCGAGCGAGATCTGATGTAGGCTAAGCAGCAGTTCGCTTAATACGGCATCGTAATCGGTACTTTGTTCGGAGACATCCGCAACAACAGTCAACAGTGCACGTGCGTTAGCGTCGGTCAATGCCTGCAATAGCCGCTCCACTGCATCTTGGTCGATTGTGCCTAGCATATCGCGGACATCGGGTTCGACAACTTTGCCACCCCCAAAGGCGATCGCTTGATCCAGTAAGCTCAAGGCATCACGCATACTGCCGTCGGCAGAACGGGCAAGCAGCGCAAGCGCCGCTTCATCATATTGCACCTCTTCCGTATCGAGAATCTTCTTTAACTGCGCGCGAATCAAGTCGGGTAACAACCGTTTAAGATTGAATTGCAGACAGCGCGACAGAATGGTCATCGGCAGCTTTTGTGGATCGGTGGTGGCAAGCAAAAACTTTACATGTGCAGGCGGCTCTTCAAGAGTCTTCAACAGTGCATTAAAACTGTGTCCGGACAACATGTGGACCTCATCGATCAGATACACCTTATAGCGGCCACGCATCGACGCGTATTGAACATTCTCCAACAACTCCCGGGTATCATCGACTTTCGTGCGCGAGGCCGCGTCGACCTCGATGAGGTCGATGAAGCGTCCTTCATCCAGCTCCGTGCACGCCCGGCAAACGCCGCAAGGCTTGGAGCTGACGCCCTGCTCGCAGTTGAGTGACTTCGCCAGTATGCGCGCGATCGTAGTCTTACCTACACCGCGCGTGCCAGTAAACAGAAATGCGTGGTGCACACGCTCATAGTCCAGCGCATGCACGAGCGCGCGCACGACGTGCTCTTGACCCACAACTTCCGAGAACGTACGAGGACGATACTTGCGTGCTAGGACTTGGTAACTCACGTGTATCTTAGCGCCGGCCTTACATGCTATGAGATAAGGGCGGGTGGCGGCTCCAGCCAGCCACACCCCAGCACCCAACGTGGTCGCTGCGGCTGCTTCCTTCCGGACCTGACCGGGTTCACAACCCCGTCGTCGCTGGGGGGACCGGCCTTCGCCGCCGTGCTACAACGAGGCGAAGTGTAGCACGGGCCGCATCAGCGCTTCCTCCTCCCCCTGCCCCTCCTCTCCCCTCCCTGTCCCTCCCCAACACGTGGGGAGGGAATGGAACGCCTGCTGTCGTTAAAGCAGGAAACCTTCTTAGTACGAGAAGTAGTGATGACCCGCTCTTGCTCTTTTTCCTCCGTAGGAACCACCGCCCACTTTGTTGGCAAGGGAAGTTAGGGGTAGGTGGGAAGACCACGGAGGGGTGTTTCCTCCCCCACTTGTTGGGGAGGGACAGGGAGGGGAGAGGAGGGTTAGGGCGAGGTAGTGGCGGAGAGGGAGGCCGCTCTCGCCCACTCCATGGACTATGCGGCACCTGCACATCCCTGTGCAATGGCCGCTCCTGTGCATCCTTGCACGCGCGATGCACAGGGACGTGCGAGTGCCGCGAGAGACAAGATGTCGAGAGCGGCCGGCACGTGCATCTCGGCAACCGCTCCTGCGTTGCTCTACCTCCCTACATCCCTGTAGGTCGCATGCACATCGGGCCGCTCTTGCGTTCCCACGCTTCGCGGCACTTCCCACATCCATGTGGGTCGGATTCTCACATGTTCTCATCCGCCATCCTTAACCGAATCAGCGAAGAGCAGTCCCAAAAGGGGCTGCTCTTCGCTGATTGGCGGAGAGGGAGGGATTCGAACCCTCGGTACGCTATTAACGTACACACACTTTCCAGGCGTGCTCCTTCAACCGCTCGGACACCTCTCCGTTGTGAACTTGCTGCCCTATGTGACGTCCGACTCAGGGCGCGCTGAAGGGTAGACCAACTTCCCAACCTGATGCAACGGATTGCTATTAAAACGTCGCTTCCGGATCCTTGCTAGCGCGGCTAGGTCGCGCCTGATGCGGATGCTTTGCGGGCGTCGCGCAGTGCTGCGAGCCCACCCTTCAAGACACAGACGTCGAAGCCATATTCGCTCAACAAAAACGCGGCCGCACAACTGCGGTTTCCGGTCTCACAGTAAATAATATAGCTGCGTTCGCGATTAAGGCTTGGGACCTTAAGGCGCAGTAAATATAAAGGAACGTTTATGCTGTGTTTCAGGCCGCCCTGTTTGTATTCATCCTCTGTTCGTACATCGAGCAAGCCCGCACCGCTCTTTAACATTGCCTTCGCTTCATTAGCCGCTACCCACCGAACTATCGGTTGTTTTAGCAGTTCGTCGAAATCGCCCTTCGACAACCGCATTAAAATGCCGCCGGTTGCCATCATAATAATTGATGCGTTCCGCGGCGTTTCCGACAAGAGCGCCTCTTCACCAAAACTCTCGCCTGGGGACAGTTCGCTCAGTACCGTCACCTTGCCACTCGTCTCCGACTTGCGGGAAACATTACAGTGTCCTTCCTTGATAATGTAGAAATAATCGCCGATTTCTCCCTGCTGGATAATGACCTGTCCTGCCTCAACGGGCACTGGTTCCAGTCGTGTGAAGAGCTCATTGATATTCGTGGCGGGCAACATCTGAAAGGCTTTGTTACGCAGCACCTGCATGGTCCATTCAGCATCCTCTGCCCCGGCCAACTCCGTCACCTCATATTCACCCGTCACCTGATCCCAGGTCAGCAGCCGATCGAGCAGATCGCTAGCCACGCGCGCAATGCTCGCGGCGGTCTTCGTTTTGCCCGTAAACTGGCGTGGTTTCAGCTGAGCCAGTGGGTATCTGGCTTGGTCCGTGCCCGCCGCAATGATTCGCCCTTTAGGGCTTTCGGGAGGGATCAACTCCACCTCGCCCCTCAGCAAATAGACAGTTTCGTTGTCGGTGGCCCCGTGTTTAAACAAGACCTCGTCGGGAGGGACCTCCTCGACAGCCATGGCTGCGGCCAACTCCTCATAGTTGGCCGGATCCATGGAGTTTATCGGTACGAGCGTCTGTAGGGTGTCGAGGTCAACCATAAAACGACTGCTTCCTAGCTATATGAAAGGGCAGTTGCCCAACCTGCTAGAACGACCGCCGTTCCCGCCGCGCACGCTTGACTCGTCAAACTGATGGACAAACGCCCACGCTACAGGGGAACATCTTTCCCTGAGAAGCCGCGGGAACATAAGATACCCACTGCGAGTCTCAAGATTGGCGGAGAGGGTGGGATTCGAACCCACGTGGGGCGAAGCGCCCCCAACGGATTTCGAGTCCGCGCCGTTATGACCGCTTCGGTACCTCTCCAAGGGCCGCATAGCTTACGTCGACTAGCGCGTTGCGACAACCCACCGCGTCAGGGTGAGAATGCATTTAGTATACTGTCTCGAGAACCCGTTTCGCTCGGCCAATTCGCCAACATGCTATCAAAACATCTCGTTGCGAATACCGATAACCGGCCTCATACGCGCCAACGATGCGTAATCCGAGGAAAAGCCGCGCAGGGCCGCACACCTTTAGCAAGTGCTGCCGCAGTGCTGCTGGGGAGTCTAATAGTGGCCTGCAGCAAGCCGCCGGCTAACGGTCTCGAAGCGGTAAAGGCTGCCGGAAAACTCGTCGTCGTTACGCGCAATGCCCCGACCACGTATTACGAGGGACCGGAAGGCCCGGCCGGAATCGAATATGACATGCTCAAGGGGTTGGCGAAGAGTCTCAGGGTTGATCTGGAGATGGTTGTGCCTGAACGCCTCAGTGACATTCTCCCCATGGTCGTGCGTAACGAAGCACACATGGCAGCCGCGGGACTCAGCATTACCGACGCACGCAAAAAGCTTGTCCGATTCGCGCCGCCATACCAACAAATCCAGCAGCAGGTCGTATACCGCTTGGGGACCGAACCGCCGAAGAGTGTAGAAGACCTGATCGGCAGGCAGCTCGAGGTTGTGCGCAGCAGCAGCTACGCGGAGCGCCTAGCGATGCTTAAGCGCGATTACCCAGAGCTGACATGGACGGAGGTCGAAGATCAGAGCACGGAGGACTTGCTACAGCTGGTGTGGGAGGGCTTGCTTGAACTTACGATTGCCGACTCCAATATCTTTGCTGTCACGCGCCAGTATTATCCCGAGCTGCGGGTAGCATTTTCATTGGATGAACCACGCGAGCTCGCCTGGGCTTTTCCGGCCAGCAGCGATCATAGTTTGTACAATCTTGCTGTCAGGCATATAAATAGACTAAGAAAAACCGGCGAGCTGGCCTATCTTATAGAGCGCTATTACGGACCAACAAGCCGCTTCAATTACATTAACCTAACGGTCTACCAACGGCGCGTTCAAAATCGGCTGCCCACCTACCAGGCTCTCTTTGAACAGGCTGGTGAAAGGAACGATATTGACTGGCGTCTGCTCGCGGCGGTCGGTTACCAAGAATCATACTGGGATCCACGTGCCGTCTCTCCGACCGGTGTGCGCGGTATCATGATGCTGACGCGCCGGACCGCAAAGCAATTGGGCATCGCCGACCGTGTCGACCCGTCGCAAAGCATAGAAGGTGGCAGTCGTTACATCCGCTCATTGATCGATAGGATGCCTAAACGCATCGCCGGTCCGGACCGACTATGGATGGCCCTGGCAGCATACAATGTGGGTATCCATCATCTCGAGGATGCGCGGATCATTACCCAGAAACGTGGCCGCGACCCAAACAAATGGAATGATGTCAAGGACGCGCTACCGTTGCTGTCGAAACCCGCGTGGTACAAGAAAACCAAGCACGGGTATGCGCGCGGTGTAGAACCGGTGAGATTTGTTAGTCGGGTTCGCACGTACTACGACGTGCTGGTCAAAATAGACGAAGAGCAGAACCCCCCGCGCGACACTGAAGTCCTGAAAATACAGGCGCCAGCGATTTGATCCGTGAGTCGTTAATCGTGAATCGTAAACTGCAAAACCGTTAGCCGGGATCCGGGAATCGTGATTGGCCAGGTGGTGGCCTGTGACAAACCACGAGCGACGACTTACTGATTCACGACTTACGGCTCACGATTGACGAATCACGAGTCACGCTTCAGTTGGAAAAAGCTCTTGAGCCGCTGCTCGCACTCCTCGCGTAATACTCCTCCAGTAACATCAGCGCGATGATTTAGCGCCGACGAGCGCAGCAGATCGAACACGGATCCGGCAGCGCCAGCGCGTGGGTCGGCCGCACCGTACACAACGTGCGCCACCCGTGCCTGTACGATCGCTCCAGCACACATAGCGCAGGGTTCGAGCGTAACATACAGCGTAGACCCGGGGAGACGATAGTTACCGATGCGTGCGGTGGCCTCGCGCAATGCCACTATTTCCGCATGAGCCGTGGGGTCGTTAGCGTTGATCAGTCGATTCCAGCCTTCGCCAAGCAGTTCATCATCCATTACCAGCAGCGCACCGACAGGCACCTCCCCTTGCTCGTCAGCTCGGTCGGCAAGCGTCAACGCCCGGCGCATCCAATATAAGTCGCGAGTAGCGAGTGGCGAGTGGCGAGTCTCGTTTTCAGTGAATACGGCCATTGACTTATTGCCTAGCTACTAGCAACTCGCTACTAGCTACTGAATTATTCCCACTCAATCGTCGCTGGCGGCTTCCCCGATATATCGTAAACGACTCGACTGATTCCCCGGACTTCGTTGATGATCCGACGAGACATTATGTCCAGAATATCATAAGGAATATGCGCCCAGCTGGCAGTCATGAAATCCACGGTCTCGACCGCACGCAAAGCGATAACGTACTCGTAGGCTCGCTGATCACCAACCACGCCCACGGATTTAACCGGCAGGAAAACCACAAACGCCTGGCTGACCTTATCGTAAAGGCCGTTGCGCTCCAGCTCTTCCAGGTATATCGCGTCCGCTAACCGTAAGAGATCCGCATATTCTTTCTTTACTTCGCCTAATATGCGCACAGCCAGACCGGGTCCGGGGAAAGGATGACGATAGACTAGTTTGTGTGGGAGCCCTAGCTGCTCACCAATACGGCGCACCTCATCTTTAAAAAGCTCACGCAAGGGCTCCAGCAACTGAAGCTGCAGACGTTCGGGCAGACCACCGACGTTGTGGTGCGATTTGATGACATGGGCTTTGCCGGTTCTTGCCCCAGCCGATTCGATGACATCCGGATAGATGGTGCCCTGCGCGAGCCACTTGGCGTTCGTCACCACCGCAGCCTGCTCCTCGAAGATCTCGATAAACAAACGGCCGATAATCTTGCGCTTATCTTCAGGGTCAAATACACCCTCAAGTGCAGCAAGAAAGCGTTCTTCGGCGTTCACGCGCACCAATTTGATACCCATGTGCTCGGCAAAGGTGGCGGTCACCTGATCAGCCTCATGCAATCGCAACAGCCCATTATCGACAAAGATGCACGTAAGCTGGTCACCGACGGCGCGATGCAACAGTGCGGCGGCGACGGACGAGTCCACGCCGCCAGACAGCGCCAGCACCACCTCGTCATTGCCCACCCGCGTGCGAACCGCATCGATGAGTGTTTCTATGATACTTCCGGGTGTCCACAACGAAGTGCATCCACAAATATCGTGGACGAAGCGCTCTATGATTGCGCGGCCCTGCTTGGTATGCGTAACCTCGGGATGGAACTGCAGACCGTATAGGCGCTGCTCGTCATCGCTAATGCCGGCAAAGGGGGCGTTGTCGGTGCTGGCAATGACTTCAAATCTAGGGGGCGGCGCCTCCACGCGGTCGCCATGGCTCATCCAAACATCCAGTAGCGTCTCGTTATCACCGGTGACCGCGTCATATATGCCGGCGAGCAAGCGTGAATCCTGTCGGGTTCGCACCTGCGCATGTCCAAATTCTCGCCGCGCCGATGTGTCTACACGACCGCCAAACTGGGCCGCCAGCAAATTCATCCCGTAGCAAATGCCCAGGATCGGCACATGCAGGTCGAAGATTGCCTCCGGCGCGCGCGGTGTGTTTGCAACCACGACGGACTCCGGCCCACCCGACAGAATAATTCCGCGCGGCGCGAATGATCGAATCGCTTTATCAGACATATCGTAGGGGCGCAGTTCACAGTAGACGCCAGCTTCGCGCACGCGGCGCGCTATCAATTGAGTATATTGGGAACCGAAGTCGAGGACGAGAATGCGCTGCGAATGCGGATCAGTCATAGAGTGTCTGAACACGGAGCAGCACTGCGCAGATGACACCGCCGATAACTGCCGTTAGCAACGCACCGTCAAGCACAAGCAACCCCCGGGAGCGGCCGGCATTAACCATCTACGTCGCGGTCGAAGTCGTCACGCTGGTAGTTTGGCGCCTCCTTGGTAATCATCACGTCATGCACGTGCCCTTCACGCATCCCGGCATTGGTCACTCGTACGAATTCGGCGCCCGTGCGTAGTTCCACCAAGTCGGCGCTACCGGTGTACCCCATGCTCGCGCGCAACCCTCCCATCAACTGATGGATGATCTTGACCATCGGACCTTTATAGGGCACACGTCCCTCCACACCTTCCGGCACGAGCTTATGCGTGCTCGAGGTCTCCTCTTGAAAGTAGCGGTCGCTCGAGCCCTCACCCATGGCGCCAAGCGAACCCATACCACGATACGTTTTGTATGAGCGGCCTTGATAGAGCTCGACCTCGCCGGGCGCTTCGTCGGTGCCAGCCAGCAGACTACCAACCATCACCGCGTGAGCACCGGCGGCGATAGCCTTCGCAATATCGCCCGAGTAGCGAACGCCGCCGTCTGCAACCAAATAAACCCCGGTACCGTCGAGCGCCTGCGCCACATTCGCGATGGCCGTGATCTGCGGTATACCAACGCCGGCCACCATACGGGTGGTACAGATCGAGCCGGGCCCGATGCCCACCTTCACCGCATCGGCACCCGCGTCGACTAAGGCCTTGGCCGCCTCTGTCGTGGCGATGTTTCCACCGATCACCTGCACTTCAGAAAAACGTTTCTTCACCCAATTGACCCGATCCAGCACCGCTTGCGAATGTCCGTGCGCCGTATCGACCACGACGACATCGACTTCTGCATCCACAAGCGCCTCGACCCGCTCTTCCGTACCCCGCCCAACGCCGACCGCCGCGCCGACGCGCAGCCGCGCCTTATCGTCTTTCACCGAGTGCGGATATTCGGTGGCCTTTTGAATGTCCTTGAACGTAATTAGCCCCTTGAGTCCGAAGTTGTCATCTACTACCAGAACCTTTTCGATCCGGTGCTGATGTAACAGCCGTACGACTTCGTCGCGCGTAGCCCCTTCTTTCACGGTGACAAGCCGCTCCCTCGATGTCATCACACGACTGATGGGTTCGTCGTAACTCGTCTCAAAACGGAGATCGCGACTCGTCACGATGCCCGCAAGTGCGCCGTTTTGAGTGACGGGCACACCGGAGATGTTATGCGTGCGCATTAAAGCGAGGACATCGCGCACGCTGGTGTCCGCCGCCACCGTAATCGGGTTGGTGATGACGCCGCTCTCGGATTTCTTAACCTTACGCACTTCATCCGCCTGACGCCTGGCGGTCATATTCTTGTGGATCACGCCCAGCCCACCTTCCTGCGCAAGACAGATCGCGGCGGTGGACTCGGTAACCGTGTCCATGGCAGCCGACAACAGCGGGATATCAAGCTGAATCGTGCGCGTGAGGGGGGTTTGGACGCTTACGTCCCGTGGTAAAACCCTGGACTCTGCGGGCACCAACAGGACATCATCGAAGGTAAGTGCTTCCTGGATGATCCGCATGCGCTATTATAAAGAAGGAGCGAAGATCGGTCTAGCGCAGCCACCGTCGTAGACGGCATATGGCTTGATGCGGACCACGAGCTGTTTTATTGTGGGGACAAATCGGCAAAGAGCAACAGGAGGAAAGACCCATATGATGCAAAAGGTCATACTCGTTGCGGTCCTGGCGCTGGCAGTGGGCGCTTGTGCCACGGCCGGCAAGGGCAAATCATCGTATGAGGAGCTCTACACGCGGGCACAAAGCGAAATCAGGATTGCGCAACAGATGGGTTTCCTCTGGCGGGACACGAAGAAGATCCTGGCGCGGAGTAAGCGCGCCCACGAGCTAGGCGACAAGGACGAGGCGATGAAGCTTGCGACAGAGGCCTTGCGACAAGCCCGGCTCGCGCAAGAGCAGGCAAAAGAGCAAGCCAATCCGCAGATCATCTATCCGCCCATTTAGATACGTTCATAGTCCAAGCAAAAAGCCGGACCCAGGCCGGTCCGGCTTTTTTGTGTGATCGTTTAGCGGTATGTTGTCGCACATGGAAAACAATTCCTCGCAGCCAGCGCTTTTCGATCCTCACCGTGAGATCTATACGGTGTCTCGCTTGAACAGAGCTGCCAGACAGCTCTTGGAGGACGGGTTTCCGCCTTTTATCTGGGTGGAAGGAGAAATCTCAAATCTGGTGCGTGCCAGCTCCGGACATGTCTATTTCTCGCTGAAGGATAACCAGGCGCACGTGCGCTGTGCACTGTTTCGTTCGCAGTTGCGCAAGCTAGAAACCGACCCAGAAAACGGCTCCCATGTGCTCGTGCGCGCGCGCATAAGCCTGTACGAAGGCCGCGGCGAATTTCAGCTCATCGTCGAGGAACTCGAGGAAGCGGGCGAAGGTGCCTTACGCCGCGCGCTCGAGGTACTCAAACGACAGCTCGCGCAAGAAGGCCTGTTCGCACTAACACACAAGAAAGCGCTGCCGCGCCTGGCGAAGCACATCGGCATCGTAACATCGCCTGCCGGTGCGGTGGTGCACGACATAATCATCACTTTGCGGCGACGCTTTCCCGCCATTCCAGTGCTCCTGTATCCAGTCTCAGTTCAGGGTACCGATGCCGCTGCGCAGATCACCGCAGCCCTGCAGCTTGCTTCCAAGCGCAAGGACTGCGATGCACTGATCTTGGCGCGTGGTGGTGGCTCACTCGAAGACCTGCAGGCCTTCAACACCGAATCGGTAGCGCGCGCTATCTTCGCGTGCGATGTCCCGATCGTTTGCGGTGTTGGCCACGAAACCGATGTCACCATCGCTGATCTCGTCGCCGATGTGCGCGCGCCCACGCCGACCGCGGCGGCGGAACTGCTAAGTCCCGACCAACAAGAATGGGCTGGGTATTTCCGCGAAAAAGAACGTCGCCTGACGAGCATGCTTCGTGGTTATCTTGCTAACCAGCAGCAGAGGCTCGACTGGCTTGCTACCCGTCTCATCCACCCACAACAACGCATCGGGCTTCTGCTTGAGCGCTTCGACAACTTGCAGAAACGTCTATATTCGGGGGTTATCGCGAAACTACGAACGGCGTCTGCAAATTTGCTTGCGATAAACGTTCGCCTTAGTCAACACTCGCCACAGACGCGCATGCACGGACTCATGGTGCGCTGTGAGGCCCTGCAGCGTCGCGTGCTAAGAGCTGTGCGCTATGACCTTGAACGCCGCCAACAGCGGTTGCGACGCGCCGCCCAGAGTTTACACACATTGAGTCCACTGGCGACGCTGGACCGCGGTTACGCCATCATCCAAAGGGCCAAAATGGCAAACATCATCCGCGACGCACGTGACGTCGAACCCGGAGACGTGCTGGAGGCACGGCTCGCCCGTGGGCGGTTGGAATGCATCGTCGATAAAGTACTGGACGAATAGCCGAACCGTATCGTCGATCCAAAGTAAGGCTGCCAGTCCCCAGAAACAATAACTCCAAACGACAGACTATGACGCTGGGAGACACTCCGCTTCGCCGAGTAGTTATACGAAGCTCCTCGCGTAAAGGTTCACCTGCTGTGGGACGCCACGGCAGGGGTGTAGTGTGGGCGAGCTGTAAGGGCGACGGCGATCGGGCCGGGGCCCACAAACCTCAGCAAACGGCGAGCATGAGTTACCGCGCCGTCCAGATCTTAACAGTGTGATCGCGGCTTGCGCTCGCTAGCGTGGTGCCGTCAGGCGAGAACGCGACCGCCTGCACGTAGCCTTTGTGGCCCTTTAAGGTCTTCTCCACGCTGGCACTTTCCGCGTTCCACAACTTAACCAGATTGCCGCCGCCGGTTGCTAGCCACTGTCCATCCGGGGAAAACGCAAGCGACAACACCGCGTGCCGAACCCGGGGGAACGTGCGAATAAGTTGACCGCTGTGGGCGTTCCAGAGCTTAATGATCTTCTTCGATCCGCCAGAGACGAGCCACCTTCTATCAGGTGAAAACGCCAGTGACAACACCACGTCCTTGTGACCGACCAACGTCGCGAGCCCCGACCCGCTGCCGAGATCCCACAATCTAACCGTTTTGTCCGCGCCGCCGGAGGCCAGTGTGCGCCCATCCGTGGAAAACGCGACCGCTTGGATATCGTCTCGATGCCCGTCTAGGGTATATAACAATTCTCCGTTGCTGACATTCCAGACAAAGACGCTGCGATCCTTACCGCCGGCGGCGAGTTGCGTGCCGTTGGGTGAAAATGCGACTGTATAAACAGCGTACCCCGGGCCCTCGAACAGACCCCACGGTCTGCCTGTGCTTGCATCCCAGAGACGGACAGTGCCATCGTCACCCGCCGAAGCGAGCCACTTGCCGTCAGTCGAATAGGCTACTGAGTTGATCCCGCGGTCATGGCCGCGCAAGATGCGGTGCAACGTCCCGGTCGCGACATTCCATAGACGGATGGTCCTGTCATAGCTTGCAGACGCGAGTGTTTTTCCATCCGGCGAAAACGCGACCGCATGCACCCAATCGTCGTGACCAGTCAGGGTCCGCGCGAGGCCGCTCGGGAGAACTGACTCGGCGCGGCGGGAGGCAACGGGGGGCTCAGGCGATCGACGAGACTCCGACTCGGTCGCCGTAACCACCTGCGTCTGGCTGCTCGGCTTGCTTATTTTCTTCGTGTTGCGGCCGGTGTCTGCCGTCTCAGATCGGGACTTTTTGGCCTTCTTTGTCTTGGTGTTGGAGGTTGACGATTTATAGAGCACCCGTTTCCCGTTGCTCAGGTTCTGCCAGTAGGCCATGAGGCCGGGTAGCCGCGCCTCTAGCTGCGGCCCATAAAATACGGTGGTGGCGCCGACAGCGGCGATAAGCATGGCTGCGACCAACCAGCGCTTGCCCGAGCCGCGGCGAGACCGCCCCTTAGGACGGCGGCTCTGCGTTAATCCCCGTGGCGGTACAGAGTTAGACGTGGGCCTGCCGGGTTTGAAGGCCGCCTTGGCGGCGGGTGCCTGCGCTCGCCGGTTGACGCCCCCCTTACCCATCAAGGCATCTTGTAGTTCGCGTACCGTCTTGGGTCGCTCCGACGCGTGTACCCGCAAGGCCCAATCGATGCATTCGAGAATATAGGCGGGATAGTCATCTCTGCCGACTGTCGCCGCTGGCGGCAGCGGGTCTGGCTTGTACTTGAGCGAGGCCTGCTGACGTTCCGGAGACGCAATCGGACGTTTGCCACTAATGCATCGATGGAGACTCGCGCCCAGCGCGTATACGTCCGTCCAAGGGCCAGGCTTACCGTTGTCTGGATACTGCTCGATCGGCGCATAGCCTGGGGTGAGCGCGACGACCTGCCCATGGCCGGGCCCAATCAGGGCCTGCCGTGCCGACCCGAAATCGATGAGCATCGGGTTGCCGTCTTCACGCAGGTAGATGTTCTCGGGCTTGATATCGAGGTGGAGCATGCCCGCTTCGTGGACCGCGTTGAGACCATTCATGATGGGTAAAAAGATACGCAGCAGCGAAGATGGGTCTAACCGCGGTCCAGTGCGCTTAAGGTACTGCGCAAGACTCTTGCCCTTCTCGTACTCCATGACCATATAGGCGGTGCCATGGGCCTCGATGAACCGCAACACACGCACGATGTTCGCGTGTTTGAATCGGGCGAGCGCCTGACCCTCTTTAAGAAACTCCTTTAAGCCGCACTGGTAGGTCACAACGGTTTCGTCCTCGGGGTTAGGGACGATATTAGTAGCACCCGTGCGGCGCGCGATGTCGTGCGGCAAGTATTCTTTTATGGCGACCTGCGTGCCGAGCTGTGAATCCTTTGCGAGGTAGGTAACGCCGAATCCGCCGTGGCCTAATACGGACTCGATCACGTATTCAGCCAGTTGATACCCGTGTGGCAGGGCGTCTTTGTGGTAGCCAGTCATGTTTTATGTCTCTTCCCCGGTGGGCACAATAGACGCGATCTCCAGCGCAATAGTTGCGCATGCGCTGACCGTCGCTGCTCCGCCCTACGCCCAAATGCGCGTGCAACAACAATGCCATATTGGGCTCTCCAGCCAAAACCTTACTATGCAAACGGTTTCTTGCGCGCCCGCTGCTTGGGCGCTGGCCGGCGTTGCCGTGAAGCGCGTCCCGTAAAAGGGTTTTCTCCGATCCTGAACTCGATCCGCACCGGGGTGCCCTCGAGATCGAAGCCCGTACGGATGGCCCGGGCCAGGTAGCGACGATATGAGGCGGGCACACGGTCGACGCGACTGCCGTGGATGACCACCAGCGGCGGGTTCTTACCTCCTTGATGCGCGAACTTCAGGCGTACGGGTCCGCCGTTGGCACGCGGTGGTGCAGTGGCCCGCACCGCTCCGCGGAGCACGCGGTTAAGTTTGGGAGTCGTGAGTGTCTTGCGTGCGGAGGCAAATGCTCGGTCCACCGACGCGAAAAGACCAGCTACCCCTGTACCTCGTAGGGCAGAAATGAGGTGCGTGCGTGCGAAACGGAGAAAACCGAGCTTTCTTTCTAATTCATTTTTGACCCGCGCGCGCCCCGCCTCATCGAGCGCATCCCACTTGTTCACCGCCACGACAACAGCGCGCCCACGCTCGAGGATAAACCCGCCCAGAAGAGCGTCCTGGTCACTAATGCCGTCCTGCGCGTCTAACACCAAGACCACTACATTGGCCGCCTCTATCGCGTGTAACGTCTTGATGACAGAATATTTTTCAATAACATCGCGCGTCTTCGCGCGGCGCCGCACACCGGCGGTATCGATCAGTACGTAGTGCCGCCCGACTCGCGCCAGCGGAATATGCACACTATCCCGCGTGGTCCCCGGCGAGTCGAAAACGAGGACACGCTCTTCGCCGAGTAGCGTATTTACCAGTGTGGACTTGCCAACATTGGGGCGCCCGACGATAGCGATTTCGGGTCTGTCGGTGGCCGCTGGCGCCTCCTCGACCCGTGGCAGTTCCGCAAGCACCCGCTGCATGAACGCGGTCACGCCGTCTCCATGCGCCGCCGAAATCGCCAACGGCTCCCCCATGCCCAACTCGTGGAATTCAACGGCAGCGATATGTGCGTCCATACCTTCGGTCTTGTTGACGGCGAGCCATACGGGCACTGGCTGTTTGCGCAGGGCGTTGGCGATTTCCCGGTCCGCGGTGTTCGGACCGCTACGCCCGTCCACGAGCCAGATGATGGCGTCGGCGTCGCGAATCGCCTGCCAGGCCTGCGCCGACATCAACGCACTGAGAGCGTCGGGCGGTGCCCAGTCCACGAGACCACCGGTGTCAACCACGAGATAGGGTCTGTCACCTACCGTGCCGGCGGCGTATTGCCGATCGCGGGTGAGGCCCTCGGCTTCCGCCACCAGGGCGCGAGGCCCTCCGCTAAGGCGATTGAACAACGTGGACTTGCCGACGTTGGGACGTCCCACAAGCACAATCACAGGTTTCATGGTCAGAGGATATCCGAAAAGCGTCGGTCTAATTGTGGGCGTGGACCCTGGACCACGTGGAGACCGCCAAGTACGAGAACGACGGACTGTGGGTGACTCATGCCGCCGTAGATCAGGCGTGCTGCGGCAAGCGACTAGCGGCTGCGTTTACCTTTAGCTCGAATACGAAGCGCCGAGAGCATTCCCTTCTGGCTTTGCACAAACAATGTGTCAGCCGCAGCCACGGCCTTGCCGCGGATCGGGCTCCTATCGATGCGGGTACGCGCCGCAAACTGTCCGGTATCTTTGGACAGCCAGTGCACGTAACCGGAAAGGTCACCAACGGCTACATAGCCCGCCACGAGCGTCGGTGCGTTGACGGCGCGTGCCTGGAGCTTGTCCTGTTTCCAAAGCCCTGCTCCCGAATGCTGATCCAGCGCGAGCACATGACTTTTGTCGTCGGTAAGATAAATGTTCTGCTGATCGGCATCCATACCTGTATAACTTGAGGCTTCCCGGGACCACAGGACGCGACCGGTTTCCATGTCGATCGCCACGAGTTTGCCTTGATAACTGGCGGCGAACACCACGCCTCCCACCACTAGGGGCGCCGCGTCAACATCGACCAGTCGCTCGATCTCGCTGCGTCCACGCGGGTGCGCCACGGTCCGTTCCCACACCGGCCGCCCGCTCTGGAGATCGAAGGCAACAATCTTGCCGCCCGCAAAGCCGGACAGCACCAGCCCGCGGTTGATAACGGGCGCACTGGTCCCTCGCAGGCTTAACGACGGCTCATCGCGTCGCTGCGACCACAACCGCTCGCCATCACGCGCGGAGATGCCGAAGATCTGGCCATCGATAGCCTGTGCTACGACGATGCCAGAAGCGGCTATGGGTGGCACCAGAACCTCGCTCGAGACCGCGCTTTTCCAGTAGACCTCGCCGCTATCGGACTGCAACGCGATAACATCGCCCTGCTTCGTCCCCAACAAAACAAGCCCTTCACCGTAGCCGACCGCGCCACTCACGGGCTCTTTGATGTCGACAATCCAAACGCGGCGACCGCTGTCCGCAGCGAAGGCGCTCACACGACCAGCGGGATCAGCGACGTAGACCGTGCCCGCGTGCAGTCTCGGTGACAAGGTAACTAGCTTCTTTTTTTCACCTTTGCCGACATCCACTGACCACACGCGCTTGACGGACGCCGTGGCCGTGAAATCTACCAATGGCGCCGGAGGCTCGACATTGCTCTTGCCGCCGCCGCATGCCGACACGAAAGCCACGCATATGAGAAACACAGCGAGACGACTCATTCACTCTCCGATGGCCCGAGGTCGTCGAGCTTCATATTGAGAATTGGCCGGTAGCTTGATCGGTCATCGACATGCTTCAATGCTTGTTGGTAGGCGTTGCGTGCCGCCTGCTTGTTTCCTTTCGTCTCGTGTAGATCGCCGCGGAGTTCGTAGTAGTCGAGTTCAAACCCAGCGGTGTCGTCGATATCAAGCAGCGCCAGGGCAGGGTCAATTTCATTAGCGTCAGCTAGCACACGCGCCAGCCGCAAACGCGCCACATGCCGCGTTGCGCCGTCCGTCGCATGTTCCATCGCCCACCTAAGCTGCTCGCGCCCGGCTTCACGTTTGTCGCCCTCCAAGTCGATGCGGGCCACGATCATCGCAGCGAGCCCTGCATAAGGCGTGGAGGCGTAATCGTCGATCAGTTTGCCGCTGGCTTCTCGTACAGCATCAAACTCCTTTTGCCGATAGTGTTCCAGCAATTCCTCATAGATCGCCGACGCCGTCTCCGCTCGTTCCTGTTTGTACTGTGACCAATACTTGTGCCCAAAGAGAATCGCCAGGCCCAACGCAATGCCTAGTAGCAGTGCGTTACCATACGTCTTCCACCACGCCTTTAATCTCTCGAGTGTTTCGTCGTCGGCGTGCCCGTCCAATTTACGCTCCCGGTGTCGTTATTTACGCAAGCGTTATCAATAAATCAGTCGAGATGCCGGCTCAAGTAGTCGCCGATCTCGCTTTGTCGAATTTCTTCTTGTTGCTCGGCGGCAGCGCGCAGGTCCTTTACACTGACGACCCGGCGCGCGCTTTCATTCTCACCCAGCAACAGCGCGAACCTCGCCCCGCTTCTGTCTGCTCGTCTGAGCTGGCTCGTAAGGTTGCCACCGCCACAGTTACACTGAACGCGCATGCCGCGGTCGCGCAACGCTTCCGCCAGACCCATTCCCTGGAACTCAGCCGCTTGGCCCATCAGCACAACATAAACTTGTGGACTAACCTCCATGTCGGAACGCGCCCGCTGTTTTACTAGTAAATCCACCAACCGCTCGAGCCCGAGCGCAAAACCGGTTGCCGGCGTTGGGCTCCCGCCCAGCTGTTTCACCAAGATGTCGTAACGTCCGCCGCCGCAGACCGAACCCTGGGCACCCAGTTGGTCTGTGGTCCATTCGAACACGGTGCGGGTGTAATAGTCGAGACCGCGAACGAGTTGGCTATTGACAACGTACGCAACCCCAGCATTGTCTAAGTAGCGCTGCACTCCATCAAGGTGCTCTGCGGAGGCATCATCAAGATACTCCAAGAGGCTGGGGGCATCAGCAATGACAGACTGCATAGCTGGGTTCTTGCTATCAAGGATCCGCAATGGATTCTTTTCAAGCCGCCGTATACTGTCTTCGTCAAGCTGCTCGCGTTGACGCTCGAAGTAATGGATCAGGTCTTTGCGGTAAGCGGCTCGCACCTCCGGGGTGCCGAGCGAATTGATCTCAAGCGTAAGGCCGTCGATGCCCAAAGCGCTCCAGAGACGTGCCGTCAAGAAGATCAGTTCAGCATCGATGTCCGGTCCAGGCATTCCGAAGGCCTCGACATCAATCTGGTAAAACTGACGGTAGCGGCCCTTTTGCGGTCGTTCGTGACGAAACATCGGGCCCACATGCCACAGGCGTTGAACCTGGTTACGGAGCAGCCCGTGTTCGATGCCGGCGCGCACCACACCGGCGGTCGCTTCTGGTCGCAGGGTTATGCTGTCACCGTTGCGATCCTCAAAGGTATACATTTCCTTTGCAACGATGTCCGTTAGCTGCCCGATCGAGCGGGAGAAGAGTTCGGTCTTTTCAAGCAACGGTATGCGGATTTCCCGGTAGCCGTAACTCTCGAGCACGCGGCGGGCAGTCGCCTCCAAGTGCTGCCAGTGAACAACGGCTTCGGGGAGCAGGTCATTCATCCCGCGAATGGCCTGTATGCGTTTGCTCATTATGGCTTCTTCAACTATCGGGGATCAGGAGACGAGCGCGTTGTCTGGCGCCCTGGCGCACTCGCAGATAGCGTCTTCTTACCGTGTCTTGGCGGTACATATTTATTTATTATCGTTTTATTATCGTTTTACTGTCCCTCACGGGCATCCCTACTTTGAAGCGTGCCACCGCACCCCGCTTATACTGGCTGGCGGCAATAGACTCACCTTGGTACTCGAGCTCGACACCATCCGGATTGCCGAGGAAGACGTTGAACGGCGGTGTCCCGACGATCGTCACAATGCGCCCAGCAGGTAGTAACTCGTAGACGAGCCGGGTGCCGCGTGCATCACGGATATCGGCCCACGACGTATCACGCGTGTACAACACGAGGCGGGTACTGACGGTACCAAGCGCCCTGTCGCCAAGCGACGGCCCAACCAGCGCTTTCCCGTCGGGTACGGGCGTTGCGCGCGGATATGCATATTCTGTGGGCGGCGGCGTTGCCATCGTACTGGAATCAGCAACCGGCGTCATTGCTCGGTCGGCGCTAGATGCCGGGCTAGAAAACTCATCTTGCGGCGGCACTGGCAATTGCCCCACGGGGTCGCTGGGCACGATGGTGCTGGATTGCGCTGTGCTCGCCTCAGCCGCGGGTTCGCCAACCAACCCAGGCGCCGTGCTGGTTGCCTTCATGGCGAGCTCGGCATCAGCGACCGACCGACTGGAACTCGGCACGTGGCGCCCATGCCACCAGACGAGGGCAAGCAAAATGAGAATACCGGCGACCAGTAAAGTCGCGACCTTCACCGAACCGTCTCTGATCGTGACTTCCGGTTCAGGCACCAAACGGCGACTCAGGGTCATCGATCGTTGTATGCCATTGACCTGGGCGTACGCGGCGATGACACCCTCGGGCGGTAAGCCGAGCACCTGCGCGTAACTGCGCAGGTAACCCCGTACATAGGTAGGTCCCGGCAGCTTTTCAAAATCATCGTTTTCCAACGCCTCAATCTGCTGCGGCGAAAGATGCAGCATCTCAGCGACTTGCTCTCGACTCAGGTGCTTTTGCATGCGTGCAACGCTGAGTGTTTTGCCAGGTCCGGCAAGCACAACTACAACCTCATTGGGAGTCGTCTCGTTCATTTCTGTTTTGGCAACGTCAGGCGGCGGACCTTCTGTGCCTCCGGCGAGTTCGGAAATTTGCCCTTTAGCCGCAGCGCATAGCTGGCCTCGGCGTCTTTTGCTCCCAGGGAGCTCTCGATACGCACCGCCAACAACAGACTTTCGGGCGTATCCTGGGCCACCTCGAAAAAGCGCTGAATAAATCCACGCGCAGAGTACGTTTTTCCCGTGTCATAGCTGATCTTCGCCATCTGGAACAGTGCATCTGGCAACTTCGGATCAACGCGCAAAGCTTCCCTGAAATAGTGCTCGGCCGCGACAGGCGCCGGCTTCTTCATCAAGCACAGGCCCGCGTTCAGATTGGCCTGCGCGGGTGTCGCATAAAGCGGATCAGTCAACGCATTTGCAAACTGCTGGACCGCCTTATCGATCTCGCCGCGCTCGCACAAAAAAGCGCCGTAGTTGTTGTGTACCTCTGAGCTATTCGGATCGGCCTTCAGTGCCTTCTTGAAATGTTTGGCCGCCTCGTCGTACTCCTCGAGCCGCCACTGCAACAATGCGGCAACATTGTTCGCTTGCGGATCATTAGGCGCCAAAATCAAGGCCTTTGAGATATTCTCCATGGCGACTTCCAGCTTGCCCCGCTGCAGATAAGCGGCCGCCAGCTGCGTATTCAACACGACGACATTCTGCTTTCTCGCCTCTAAGGCGGCACGCTCCTGGCTCGAGGCGCAGCTTGTAAGGATGATAATAAACAGAATAGCACCAAAAATCCGCGTCATAACGCCTCCGAGTAGCCCAGGGCTGCCGGCCGTTGCCGCTGGGTCCGACGCGTGCGGTCGAGCACGCGTCCTGCCAGCTGACCACAGGCGGCATCGATCTGGTCCCCGCGGGGCTTGCGCGTCACCGTAATTAGGCCCGCCGCCAGCAGGATCTCGCGAAAACGCTCGATGGCGGCTGCGGACGGGCGTCTATACGGCGTCCCGGCAAAGCTGTTGAACGGGATCAAGTTAAGCTTGGCCGGCACATCAGCGAGTAGTTGCGCGAGCTCATGTGCGTGCGCCGGCTCGTCGTTTACTCCCTCCAACATGACATATTCGAATGTCACCTTACGCCTTGGTGCGCCCGCTACATAGCGCTTGCAGGCAGCAAGCAGTTGCTGGATCGGATATTTACGGTTCAACGGTACAAGGACGTCACGCAATGCATCGTTTGGCGCATGTAACGAGACCGCTAGACTCACGTGGCATGTCTCCCGCAGTCGATCTATCGCTGGTACCAGGCCCGCGGTACTGAGCGTCACACGCCGTTTCGATAGCCCATAGGCATGATCATCGAGCATCAGCTGCATCGCCGGCACCACGTTTTTCAAGTTTAATAGCGGCTCACCCATCCCCATCATAACCACATTCGTTATTGGCCCCACCGCTGGTTGTTGTTTCGATATTCGCGACGCGAGCCGCAGCTGTCCGACAATCTCCGCTGCACTGAGATTGCGATTGAACCCCTGCTTGCCGGTGGCACAGAATGAACAATTCAGGGTACAACCGACTTGCGAAGAGACGCATAAAGTCCCGCGGTCCTCTTCGGGGATAAATACCGTTTCAATACAGTTATCATTATCCACCTGTAGTAGCCATTTTCGCGTCCCATCCGCCGCAATCTGATCACTAACGACGCTTGGCGCCTGCACGCAGGCAATCCGCTGCAATCGATCGCGCAGCGGCTTGCTGAGATTGGTCATGCGCTCGACATCTTCCACGCCGTGGCGGTGTATCCACTGAATGACCTGGGACGCACGAAACGGCCGCTCGCCAAGATCGGCGAAGAGGGCCATCATCCCTTCACGGTCGAGGCCAAGCAGGTTGAGCTTTGGTTGTTCGTGCAGGGCGCTATCCATTAGCGCGTTCGTGGACAGATCTCAATGTCGGCGAAGAAGTATGCAATCTCGGTTCTTGCGGTTCCTGGTCCGTCCGATCCATGGACGGCGTTGCGCTCGACGTTTTCAGCAAAATCTGCACGGATGGTGCCCGTGGCGGCCTCTCGCGGATCGGTTGCGCCCATAACTTCGCGGTTCTTGGCAATGGCATTTTCGCCTTCGAGCACCTGTACCAACACCGGCCCCGATGTCATGAACTTCACTAAATTGTTAAAAAAGGGTCGCTCGCGATGAACCGCGTAGAAACCCTCGGCCTGCTGCTTTGTCAGCTGCAGCATCTTCGCGGCCACGATTCGTAATCCCGCCTTTTCAAGGCGAGCACATACTTCGCCGATCAGGTTCTTGGCCACCGCATCAGGCTTGACAATCGAGAGCGTCCGATCGACAGCCATCCAAATCTCCGGGAGAGTGTTAAGAAGCTAACGCAACCGATTAAAAGTAAGAGAATATTTGTCCCGCCCACAACGCGGCCTAGTGTAGCGTCTAGCAGCTAGGCAGACAAATATCATGGTTGCCTACCCGCCCGAAGTTGTCGTCACCGCGACGGCCCGGGACTACGAGCGGTATTTGTGGTTCGAAGGGTAAAGAATCAGCTGCGGCCGTCAGACGTTAAAACTCTCGCCGCAGCCGCAAGCATTCTTTACGTTTGGGTTATTGAATCTGAAACCCTCGTTTAGGCCATAGCGGCCGTAATCCAGCTCGGTTCCCTCCAAATAAGGCAGACTCTTGCCGTCCACAATGATTTTCAGACCCCGACTTTCGAATACGTGATCCCCTGGTCCAATGCGATCGGCATAATCCACCACATACATCAGTCCTGAGCATCCGGTGCTCTTCACGCCGACGCGTAGTCCTTCGCCCTTGCCGTGCTGGTGCAAGAATGTTCGTACGTGCTTGGCGGCGGCTTCAGTTAGCGTAAGTGGCATCTGTTATGCTGTAACCTTTGGCATCAATCATGCCGCATCGGGACTATGCACCAACGCTAGCGTGGTGCTGCAGCTTTTTGCGCTCGCTGTTCCTGTCGCTGCGCCACTTCCCTTACATGTTCTCGCGTCACCAGGTCGGCCAACGTGATGTTGTCAAGAAAATGGTGGATCTGATCACTCAGCTTTTCCCACAGATAGTGGGTCAAACAGATCTCACCGTCGGGGCAGCTCTTTTCGGCGCCGCCACAGGTCGCATCGATGTTCTCGTTGATCGCAACGATGATTTGCGCGACCGAGATCTTGTCCGGTTCTTTGGCGAGATTATAGCCACCCCCCGGCCCGCGGATACTATCCACCAAGCCACGACGACGCAAGCGTGCGAATAGCTGCTCCAGATAGGAAAGGGAGATCCCTTGGCGACGGGCTATGTCGGCCAAGGTAACCGCCCCCTGCTCGTAGTGCAGCGCGAGATCCAACATGGCCGTCACGGCGTAACGCCCTTTCGTGGTCAGCTTCATCCTTAGTTACCTGCTCAATCAATAAGTTAAGTCAGTCTACTTCCCTGATTTACTTAGTCAACGATTCAAACGAGACGTTCCCTTATGATCATCACCATAGATGATTTTAGACCCAATGCACGTAATCGGGGGGCCAAATTCGCCCTTTCCATCCAACCTTATATATTAGTATATACTAATATTAGCGCTGGCAACCATCTGTACTGCGCTGACGTTGCACCGCCGTGAGTATGCCCCGCAGGATGTTGATCTCGTTCTCATCGAGCTGCACGCGATTGAATAGTCGGTACAGCCGCCGCATCAATTTGCGCGGGTTTGCCGGATCCAGAAAGCCGATTTGCACCAGGACCGTTTCCAGATGCCGGTAAAAGCGGTCGACATCTTCACTCGACGCAAACGGTACGCTAGTTTCATGCCATTCGATTGTCTCGCCTCGGGATTGCCTATAGCTGGCGCGGAGAATCTCGTAGTCCATCACCTGCACAGCGCAAGCAAGGTTAAGGGACGCATACTCGGGATTTGCGGGAATTGCCACCACGTACTGGCAGAGGTCGAGCTCCGCATTGGTTAGACCCATTTTCTCCCGTCCGAACACCAGCGCCACTGGGCCGCGGCGTGCCTCCATGACCAACCGCTCGGCACAGGTTCGCGGCTCCAGCGCCGGCCACGGGATCGATCGCGTACGCGTGCTGGTTCCGACGACTAGCCGACAGTCTGCTAACGCCTGCTCGAACGAACTGCATTGGACCGCCTTGCTCAATACATCGTCGGCCCCAGCCGCCCGAGCACGCGCCTCGGGACCCAAGTAATCGACGGGCGACACCAGGTAAAGCGTATTAAGACACATCGTTTTCATCGCCCGCGCGGTGGCACCGATGTTGCCGGGATGGGTAGGGTTCACCAGTACGATGCGGATGTTTTTCAGCGACATTTGCGCTCCTCGTCTACACGCCTTGTCTTTCCACCGTTAGCTGTGGTTTATACAATGCGCCTCCTTGCTGTATCTGCCAATACGCGGGGCGTTCCATGCATCCCATGCTCAACACCGCTGTTAAGGCGGCACGCCGTGCCGGCAACATTATCATGCGGCATATCGATCAACTCGAACGGCTGGCGATCGAAACCAAAGGCCGCAATGACTTTGTGAGCGAGGTGGATCGCCAGGCAGAAACGAAAATCATCCAGACCATTAAGGGCGCTTATCCCGATCACGCCGTGCTTGCTGAAGAAAGCGGGCGACAGCCAGGAAATGATTACCTGTGGATCATTGATCCACTGGACGGCACGACCAATTACTTACATGGCTATCCCCAGTTCGCGGTGTCGATCGCGCTTCAACATCGCGGCAGACTGGAGCAGGCTGTGGTGCTCGATCCGCTGCGCAACGAGTTATTCACCGCGTCGCGCGGGCGCGGTGCACAGCTAAATGACCGTCGGATGCGCGTCAGCCAGGTGGCAAACCTCAAATTCGCCTTGCTGGGCACCGGCTTTCCGTTCAGAACCCACATGCATCTGGAGACTTGGATCAACACCTTCCGGGTGTTGTTGACGCATAGCAGCGGCGTACGCCGTGCTGGTTCGGCAGCACTCGATCTAGCCGCTGTCGCCTCTGGCCGGCTTGATGGGTTCTGGGAGATCGGTCTGAGCGCCTGGGATATGGCGGCGGGTGCGCTGCTTATCGAGGAGGCCGGTGGGCTGATCGGGGATTTTTCCGGCAGCCAAGCCTTTCTCGAAACCGGTAATGTGGTGGCCGGTAACCCACAGGTCTACGACAAAATGCTAGCGCTTATCGGGCCCCTTTTGCCGCCCGATCTGAGGCGGTGATGACGACTCCTCGCCACTCACTTCGGCAAATACAAACTGGTCGAAGGATGCCGTACGCTCAAGCAACTTCAGCGGGCGCACAACGCGGGCAATCCCATCCGACTCGGCCAGGTAAAGGTCGCAGCCTGGCTCATACATTCCGCGTGCGGCCAGGAGCGTAGGTGGTCGCTGCAGCACAGGCATTGCCGGCAGCAGTAGCGCTTGTGTATAACGCCTGCCGGCGTCTGACACGGGTTTTACCGCTGCCGGCTTCAACTCGGGCGCAATGCGCTCAACGCCCATCTCCACGCGGCCCGAAGCAGGGCTCTTGATCCATCGAACAACGCCGACGTGCCAGACATCGGTATCATTAGCCCCCTGTATGCCGATGACATCACCGACGCGTACATGTGCCCCCACTTCTCCTTCGCGGGAGAGCAACAACCCGCGCGCACTCTCATCGCGCAGCTGCCAGCGGTCGACCGGGCACACCTCCGGCGTCGACAACTTGGCCTCCGCCAGCCAGCGAGGCACACCGGGCATAATGGAAGGCACTTTGGGAGCTGTCGATTCGGCCTTCGGGGACCGTTTGCGAGTGTCGTCGCGTCCGGCCGTCGACGCTCGCTGCGGCGTCGCCTGATGCTCTGCCCGTGCCCCATGCTCAGCCTCGTCGGGTGGCGTGAATGGCTTGCGCCCGCTACTAAAGAAGTGCAAGGCATTCACGCCTGTGCACAGCGAGAGATGACCGCGAATCTTAGTGCGCGAGTACTGTCGTTTAGGCGTCAGTCCCCAGGAGCGTATCATCCGACGCAAGATGTCCCGGCACCCGGTATCTGTTAATTCCGCACCCAGACCGAGAAACCGTGCCGGCGACTCGCCCTGCTCGATCCGTTTGATAAAACCATGCACAGCGCGTGCAAGCTCGATCGCGTTTAGTGCGCGCAGATCCGGGGATGGCTCCGGCGAATGCTCCTGCGGAAAGGGGGTCGGCGGCGCATCCGCTGACAGATCGATCAAAAAGTGTCCGACGGAGTCGGGCATCTGCAGCTGCTGGGTAATCGTCGCTTTCTGCGCGTGGCCACCAAGGAAATTGTGAACGTGATTGCACTCATTCTGCGGTAGCTGATAGGGGTTGCACAACCCCAACAACACGATCTGCAGGTAACGCTGCAATATCGTGGTGGTGCCAGCCTCCTCGTCCTCCGAGACCTGGACGGCCTGCGTTAGCGTGCCCTGCTCTTCCGCGTAGCGATAAAGGACGTGAACTTCGCGCCATACGCCGACAGGCTGCGGCATATAAACCTGGTAAGATCGCAACAGCAACTCGCCCAGATACCACACCGCCCGCTCTTTGGCCAACGCCAGCTGGCTCTTCTTGCCCCACGGTATGCGGACCGCCTGCAGATCGCGGATGGCGCACTTGTAACCGATAGCCATCTCCATTTGCAGCTGGCGGATAAACTCGGCGAGCTGTCGCATCTCCTCCGGTAGCGGCAGTGCCAGCCCAGCAAAGTTGGAGTGCAGCACCGATGACACGGTCGCTACCGGGCTACGGTACAGCTCCATCAGCTCGAGGCGGGTCTGTGGCGTGACGTCAAGGCGGTTTAAGGTGTAGAGCGCCTGGTAGATATCTCGGGCCGCATCGCCACTATCGGCCAGCGGTAGGGATGTCAGCCACTCGCGCGCCTCCTTGGGATTGGTTTCGGTCACCCAAGCAGAGACTTCCTTATCCGGAACATAAAGCGCGACGCTGCTCACCGCGACTTCTCCCACAGATGAATCGCCATTTTCTTGGCCATTTCAAGCTATTATAGGCTAAACCTAAAGCAAGTTAATGGGGGCACTCTCCCTACCCAACCTGAGCGGTCCGACACGGGCGCGCCAGCGCAACCGCAGGGGGGCCACAGCGGCTATCACAAGGTGTCAGCGCAGCCTGCAGCGACGGCGACGATATCAGGGCCTTGATTTCCGGTTGCAACCGCTGGCGATGCGAATCCAAACCGTGGTGTTACAAACGTTGCTCGCCGTTCTCGGCTGTAGCTGCGAGGCATAACTGAGCTTTTTGATTAAACTAAGCACCTAGACTCCCGGGGGAGACTGTTGTGAGCACAATTGCCGTCGTCGGACTAGGATATGTGGGTTTGCCGCTTGCCATCGAATTTGGCAAGCAATGGGAGACTATTGGCTACGACTCGGATAGCGCCAAGATAGACAACTATAGACGCGCGGTCGATCCGAGCGGTCAGGTCAGCGCTGACGAATTACGCGCCGCCACGAAGCTTGTGTTCACCGCCGACGCGACGCCATTATCACACGCCGATTACATCATTGTTGCCGTCCCCACCCCCGTGGATGACGCCCACCAGCCGGACTTCGGGCCGCTGCTGGCGGCCAGCCAAACTGTTGCCCGCCACCTCAAGCGCGGCGCAACCGTCGTATATGAATCCACCGTATACCCCGGTGCGACCGAAGAGGTGTGTATCCCCGTACTGGAGCAGGTCTCCGGCATGACGTGGAAACAAGATTTTCATGTTGGCTACTCGCCCGAGCGCATCAATCCCGGAGACCGGGAGCACACGCTGCCGAACATCGTGAAGGTCGTCGCCGGCGATGACGCGGGAACTTTGGAAAGCATGGCCGAACTCTATGAGTCGGTCGTCAACGCCGGCATCCACCGCGCCTCCAGCATCAAAGTGGCGGAGGCAGCCAAGGTGATCGAGAACACGCAGCGTGATCTCAACATCGCGCTGATGAATGAACTTGCAATCATCTTTAATCGAACCGGCATCGATACCTTGGAGGTACTTGAAGCGGCCGAAACCAAGTGGAACTTTCTCTCCTTTAGACCGGGTCTCGTTGGCGGCCACTGCATCGGCGTTGATCCGTATTACTTGACGTACAAGGCGGAAAAGCTGGGCTATCATCCGCAGGTCATTCTGGCCGGGCGCCAGATCAATGACGGCATGGGCAAATACATCGCCGAACAGACGATCAAGTGCATGATTGGACATGGTGGCCCGATTAAAGATGCGAAAGTCAACGTGCTCGGGCTTACCTTCAAGGAAGATTGCCCCGATCTGCGTAATTCACGGGTGATCGATGTTATCGACGAATTGAGGTCATACGGTGTCCAGGTTTACGTACACGATCCCGTCCCGGTACAGGCGGAGGCACACCGCGAATACGATATTGACCTCATGGACTGGAACGAGCTTCCCGTTGCCGACGGTGTTATCGTCGCTGTCGCGCACCGGCAATTCATCGAAAAGCCCATCGACAGCTACCTGGAGAAGTTGATTCCAAACGGCTGCTTTATTGATGTGAAGTCCAGGTTCGATCCTGCCACGTTGCGCAGCGCCGGCATAACCGTCTGGCGCCCATGACGGCTAGCAGTTTGGACGATAGCGTGCTGCGCCTATACCGTCTGAGCGTTCGATCGCAGTAGGTTGCGAAACGGACCCCCGGCAAGCCGCCGCGAACCCGATTTCATTCCGTAGCGGGATGCGTGTATCATTCGCGCCGTCTCAGCCGTTAAGCATTATGGAGATAAGTAATGACCTACGTGGTCACTGAAAGTTGTATTAAATGCAAATATACCGATTGTGTCGAGGTATGCCCCGTGGATTGCTTTCACGAGGGGGGCAACATGCTGGTGATTGATCCTGAGGAGTGTATCGATTGCACGCTGTGTGTACCGGAATGTCCTGTCGACGCAATTTACGCGGAAGACGATCTGCCGGAAGATCAGATGCAGTACTTACAACTCAACGCGGATCTGGCAAATGAATGGCCGGTCATTACTGAAATGAAACCGGCGCCAGCGGATGCGGCCGACTGGGAAAAGGTCAAGGATAAGCTTCAGTATCTTGAGCGCTAGGGGGATGTCTAAGGGCATCTGGCTGCCAGGTCGTTATCCGGCTCGCTGCTGATAATGGCCATGGAGGCGCTTTCTCAACCGCAGGGCCATACAACACCTAACACTGAGCTCGTTCCCTACGGAAACGACCCACTACGCACGCTAGCGCAGCTGCTGTTCGCGCGGCATTCTGGCAACGATCTTACGCGCGCGATTGTCCTGGTCCCCCAGCGGGCGGCGGTTCCACGTTTCCGACGTGTACTGCTCGATGTGGCTGCCGACGGGCGGGATGCGTTACTGCCCCCGTACACGGGCACGCTATCTGCATGGGCGAGCACGTTTGTCGACGGCAGCCGCCGACTGTCCGATACGGCATGTGAGGCCGTGCTTCTAGAGGCGTTGCAAGAACACCCCGAGCTAGCGCGCCGCTGGGGCACGTGGCCGCTTGTCGATAGCCTGCTTGCGCTGTTCGATGAGATGACGCGAAACCAAAGCGCGCCAACGGAAGATCTACAAGTCTTCACGCGTGTGCTCGCCGATGGCTACGGCGCCCCCTATCCACCGCCCGTGTCGCTGAGCGAAGAGGCGCGTTTGGCCCATAGCTTGTGGACCGCTTGGCGCCGTCAATTGGCGGCTGGTCGCTTACAAGACCCGGCCGGTGCCCACGCAGATGGGCTGAAGCGCAGTCTCGAATGCCTCCCAGCAGATATGCATATCTACCTGGCGGGACCGCTGCACCTCAGCCGGGCAGAGGTGCAATGGGCTAGCGCGCTGCTGGCACGCGGGCAAATGACACTCGTGGTGCACGGACAATGCGCGGCGCACGGCTACCACCCGGACACGGTGGTAACCGAGCTACTGATGGGCCTTAAGACGCAGCCTGCCCGTGTACCTGCCACCAACGCATACAGCCAGTTTCTAGACACCGTTTTTGATCTCCAAAACGGCGATCTGCTGAGCCGCACCCATCGTCAAGCCAAAGAGCACCCTAGCAGCCCCGCGCGCGCGCGGCTTGTCATTCACGAGGCTGCTGACTTCGAACAGGAGGCCTGCGCCATCGATGTCCAGGTGCGCCGCTGGCGCCTGCAAGGTTTACGTCACATCGGTATCGTGACTAATGACCGTAAGCTGGCACGGCGCGTACGCGCGCTGTTGGAGCGCGCCAATATCTTCCTCAAGGACGCGGCAGGTTGGACACTGTCCACCACCAGTGCGGGCACGGCCTTGGTGCGTTGGCTCGACTGCGTGGAGCGTCATTTTGCCTACGCACCACTCTTTGACCTACTGAGATCGCCGTTTGTCTCGCTAGGCCTCGAGCGTGCGGATTTGCGTCGGCGTGTCAGCTGGTTCGAGGAGGGCCTCGTATTGCAGTGCAACGTTCCCCGCGACCTCAACCGCTATCGTCACGCTCTCGACGCGGTACGACAAACACTCGAGCAGCGTTACGGGCCTGGAGCAACGAGTGCCATTGCCGATCTACTGGACCGGCTCGAGTTAGCCGCGCATCCATTCACAGGCATGGTAAACGGCAGACCGCGACCGGCTGTGGATTATTTTTTGGCACTTACCGAAAGCTTGGACGCGCTCGGCATGAGTGTGCACTACCGACAAGACGAGGCCGGCACATCGTTGCTGGCCGAACTAGAAGAGATGCGTGCGGCGTTAGCCAATCGTGCGCTTGCACTCACTTGGCCCGCGTTCCGCGAGTGGCTGCGGCACAATCTCGAGCGCCGTTATTTTCAGCCGGCCATGGGCGGTAGCGAAGTGCGTCTGATGGGCTTCGCCGAAAGTCGACTTTACCGGTTTGAGACCCTGATTCTCGCCGGCGCACTGCGCGAACATCTACCCGGGCACGTAGATAGCGCCCCGTTTTTCAACGAAAGCGTACGCCGCCAACTTGGTCTGTCCACGGCATCAATTCGTCGTTGCACACTATTCAACGACTTCCGTCGCTTACTCGAAGCCGCACCGCGGGTGGTGATTACCTTGCGACGTGAACAACAAGGCGAGGCGGTTATTGCAAGCCCTTGGGTAGAGCGCCTTCGGGTATTTCATCGCATCACGTACCACCAATCACTCGACGACACTAGCCTGGAGCGGCTTGCACGCTCGCCGATGACCCGTATCGTGTGGCACGACAGCGAACGCCGTCCCGAACCCCAAGGTTATCCCTCGCCCACTCTGCCGAGGGAGCTCATTGCCGATAAGATTTCGGCTGCGGCTCATCAGCACATTTTGGATTGCCCGTACCAATACTTCGCGGCTGAGGGGCTTGCGTTAGCGCCGACAGCAACAGTGCATGAACAGCTGGATAAGTTGGACTACGGTGAGCGCGTGCACCGCATTCTGCAAGCGTTTCACATGGGGGCGCCGGGCTTACCTGGACCGTTTGATGGTCCGCTCACCGGGCAAACACGGGTTCAGGCGGAGACGCTGTTGCGCGATATAGCGAGGGTAGTGTTCGATGATGACATTAGAGCTAGCATCTTTGCACGCGGTTGGTTGTTCAGATGGGAATCTTCGGTAAAGGCGTATCTCGATTGGGAAATACAACGCGCATCGGTCTGGCGTACAACCGCTGCGGAGGTCTTCCAACGGCGCGTGATTACGAATGGCGAAACGACGCTTACGTTGACCGCGCGAATCGACAGGTTGGACCAAAGCGATGACCACTACTCGATCATCGACTACAAGACCGGTCGTGTTCCCGAGCTGGCGGCGGTCACAACAGGCGAACATGTACAGTTGCCGATCTATGTGCTCGTGTCAACAGAACGCGTGATGCAAGCATTATTTCTCGGATTGGGCGCTACCAAGGCGTCAGACAAAGTGAAACTTGATGGGCAAGAGCTGACGGCACTCGCGGAACAGGTGCGCCAACGGGTACTCGGCATCCAGCAATCCTTGTACCGTGGAGTTGGTTTGCCAGCTTGGGGTGATGATCGAACGTGTGCGCGCTGCCCGATGCAGGGGTTATGTCGAAAGGAAATGTGGCTGGCTGAAACCCCGTGACCGCGTGGAGGCAAACCGCCAAAGAAACGGCGGCCTGGGCGGCCGCCGGTGTGCGTATTACTTTGGATCACCCCATGCATCCCATGCAAGGAGTGGTGGTGGCATCCGCGTTTTCAAAGCTAGCTGGATATGGGTATGCCGACATCAGCAAATTGCGAGGGTGGCACATGCGTATAGATGTCCCCAACAATTTTCAATTTATTGAATAATCAAGCAAAGGCCAAGAAGCACTGTCGTACTCGACCACTTTCCGTCTCCTTGCGAGGAACTCTTAAACTTATCAAACACTTAACAAATACTATTGGTTTTTCAAAGTTGTGAAAGGTTTCCCATTTCTGCAGTTGCGCGCGCACATCAAAAGGATAACCCGCTTTCATGGTTAGCCACGCCACAGCGCGCCATGCCAATGTCGCGGTTCGTGCCGCCGCCGGTACCGGCAAGACCTGGCTGCTAACAAGCCGTGTAATCAGTCTGTTGCTACAAGGCGTAGCGCCTGGCTCGGTCCTCGCCATTACCTTCACGCGCAAGGCCGCGCGCGACATCTATCGCCGTGTCACTGAACGTCTGCTCGCGCTGGTTACAGCCGACGATACCGAGCTGCGCGACCAGCTCACATCGCTGGGGATATCCGCAACGGACACGCATCTGCATGCGGCACGCAATTTATTCGAAAGCCTGTTGTCAAGCGAGCACGAACTTCGAACGACGACCTTTCATGCCTTCTGTCAAGACGTCTTGCGTCGCTTTCCGCTCGAGGCCCAGATAGGGCCCGGCTTTGAGCTCGTCGAATCAACGCTCGAATTGGAGCGTGCTGCATGGGGCGCGTTGGAACAGGAAGCCACCGCTAGCCCCGGGGGTCAACTCTCGCGCGCTGTCGACATTTTGTTGCAACGCTGTGGTGGGATCGCCAATACGCGCCAGGCACTTAGTGAATTTCTCAAACACCGCAGTGACTGGTGGGCTTACACTGAGGGCGAGCACGATGCCGTGGCTGCCGCCGAATCGCGACTGCTGCAAATGCTCAAGATTGTGCCGCAGAACAACCCGGCCGCGAGCATTCGCGAGGACGTCGCGCTGGCGAACGCACTCGTACGGTATGTTGAGTTACTCGGACAATATCCCACCACTGCCAACCAGCGGCGCCTCAACCAACTCGTGCGCGCGCGTGATCCGACTACGCCAGCAGAAGAGGCATTAGGCCTAGTGGTAGGAGTCTTCTTAACAAGAAAAACACGGCCGCGCCAATTAACGCGCAGCAAGCCGTTAGCGGCCGCGCTTGGAGCCAATGCGGTCAATGAACTTTTCGATCTACACGACTATATCGTGTTGCAACTACAACAGCTTCATGAGCAACAGCTCCGCCTGCATACATTCAAAGTGACTTGCGCATGGTACCGTTGTGGCCAGCGACTGCTTGAGCACTACCAGCGTTTAAAGGCTGAGCGGAACCTTCTTGATTTTACCGATCTCGAATGGAAAACGTGTCGCCTGCTCAACAACAGTCAACATGCGGAATGGATACAGTACAAGCTTGATCAACGCATTGACCACCTTCTAGTCGACGAATTCCAGGATACGAATCCGACGCAGTGGCATTTACTGCTTCCACTGCTAGTGGAAATGGCCGCGGGCAAAACGCAGCGACAACGTAGCGTGTTCCTGGTTGGCGACGAGAAACAATCGATCTACCGATTTCGACGCGCCGATCCCGACCTTTTCAATACCGCGCAAGGCTGGTTAACAAGTCACATGCAAGCGACGACCTTAACACAGGATAGATCCTGGCGTTCGTCTCCAGCAATCATCGAGTTTGTCAATTTGATCTTCGCCGACCCGCGAGGACAACCCGGTAAAACGAACGGTCAACAAACAAACTTTATGCTAACCAATTTCCGCGTGCACCAAACTCACCATCAACAACGATGGGGGCGCGTCGAGCTACTACCGCTAGTCCGCCGAACGCAGCCCACGCATGATGCCCCTTCGCCGCACTTACGCAATCCGCTGCAGCACCCCCGAAGGGTAGTGGAAGACGAACGCTATCGCGCTGAGGGGCGGCTCGTTGCCGAAAAGATTACGCAATTGATCGGACACCCCATCGACGATGGTGGAGTTCGAGTACTTGAGTACGGCGATATCATGATCCTACTGCGGGATCGCACACATGCGCCCGCGTACGAGGCAGCGTTACGGCATGCGGCTATCCCATACATCGGTGCCGGACGTGGAACGTTCATCGAGTGTCTCGAGATACAAGATCTGATACATCTGCTCCAATCCCTGATCGCCCCGTATGACAACCTCGCACTCGCCTCGACGCTGCGTTGCCCCATTTTTGCTTGTCGCGATAGCGACCTGTCGCTATTGGCCAAAACACACAATAGTGCTAGCTGGCGCGAGCGCCTTGCATCGGTGGCACAGCAGCTCGCGTCAGACCACCCATTGGCGCGCGGCCATCGAATGATCGAACGTTGGGCAAATACAACCGATCGGATACCCATACATGATCTGTTAGACAAGATCTATAGCGAAGGTAATGTCATCGCGCGCTACGTCAGTGCAGCCCCACAACACTTGAAGAATCGTGTCGAGATAAACCTCCGTCGCTTGCTGGAATTGGCATTGGAGGTGGATCACGGACGTTATCCGAGCGTGGCACGGTTTTTAGCACATCTGCCGATACTCGCCAATGAGGAACGCTACGCACTGGCAGAAACGTTTGGCGATGACCGTGGACACGTCCGCCTTATGACCATACATGCCGCCAAAGGGCTCGAAAAGCCAGTGGTCTTCCTGGTAGACACGATGCGCGACACAACAGGTCATCGCGCAAGCGCCGTGCGGGCGTTGGTTGACTGGCCGGTGGAGGCTGCGCGGCCGCGGGACTTCCGCTTAGTCGGCAAACAGGAAGATCTGGACAGCACAAGCCGGCAACTGGTGAGGAAGTCGAAACTCGCCACTCTGCGCGAGGAAGCCAGTTTGCTTTATGTCGCTCTGACTCGCGCCAAACACGTGCTATTCGTCTCAGCGTGTGAGCCCGGCCGCGGGGCCGATGGTGGCTGGTATGGATTTATCGACGGACGCATTAGACAGGCCGTCGCTCAATCCAAACGAATGATACCGGGGCTGATAATGCGGGAACGTTGTGCTGGCATCGTGCTGGAGCAAGGTACGGTACCAGCATTGCGCGCATCGCGCGGAGCTATCAACACACCCGCCTCGCCTCCCATCGATCCGGCTTTGGCGCAGCCGCTAGCGGCAGAAGGCGATGCTGACATTGCGTATCCCAGTCGCGCTGCTACCCGCCATGACCGTGACGATAACGATGACATGTTGGATGATGCCGACACCATCGTTAACTGGCGCACACGCGGCACGGTAATTCATCGGATGTTGGCCGTAATTACGGAGGAGTCCGACCGATCGGTAGCGGCAAAAAGACTCGCGCAGGAAATGTTGGGCGGACTGTCAGCGAACTTATTCGATGCGTACTGGCGAGAGGCCTGTGGTGTCGTAGATGAACCGGCCTTCAAAGCGTTCTTCGATCCATCATACTTTCAAGAGGCGCGAAACGAGCTACCCATACTGTATCGTCGCGCCGGCAAGGCTGTCTACGGTCTCATCGACCGGCTCGTTATCTACAATAATGAAATCGCTGTCATCGACTATAAGACGCATACCGAGGCGGTGTGTGAAAACATCGAGCAACTGGCTCATCAGTTCGAAGAACAAATGCGTTTATATGCTGCGGGAATAAAAAAAGTTTACCCCTCGAAAGAGCTTAACGTGCTGCTGCTCTTTACCTCACCGCGCGCAGTGGTCAATGTAACCGAAGCCGTGAGTCGTTAGTCGTTAGTCGTTAGTCGTTAACCGTAAGCCGTGATTCGTCAAACGTGATTTGTGAGACGTTAGCTGTGTTATTGCGAAAGACCTTAAATGTTGGTAACAGACCTACCCACGCGGTTTGCGATTAACGACTAACGCCTTACGACTAACGAATATGCGGTTCACGACTAACGACTCACGGCTTACGAAACTAGCTGACAACTACAACTTTGTTACGCCCGGTTTGTTTAGCGCGAGACAGTGCCTTGTGTGCTCGCACGAGCAGTGAATCGGCTGCCCCATCCCCTGGAGGACGGGAACGCCGATCGAGTACCGTGAGCCCGATAGAAAGTGTAATCGCGAGCGCCTGCGCGCTATCAGTATCAACGCGGGCGTGTGCCACTATATCCCGAAGACGTTCGGCGATAGTCTGTGCTTGCTTTTCGGACGTCTCCGACAGCAACAGCGCAAATTCCTCACCGCCGTATCTTGCCAACACATCGCTGGCGCGCAGCTGCCTCCCAAACAGCTCGGCTACGTGCTGCAATACACAGTCCCCAGTGTGGTGGCCATGCTCGTCGTTAACTTGCTTGAAATCGTCAATAGCGGCTAGCATACATACCAGCGACCCGCCGCGCCGATTCCAGCGCGTTAACTCTTCCTGCAGTCGGCGCTCAAAAAAACCACGATTGGCAACCCCCGTCAACACATCCGTAAGACCACCTTGCTTGACCTGCTCGCGGTTGATGACATTGTCGATGCACATCGCGCTAATCGCCGCTAAGTGTTCGAGGAAATCCGTTGCTACATCGTCATCGTAGTGGGTCGGATGACGGCTGGCTTGATTCAACGAACCGATAAGCTGTCCGCGCAAGATTAACGGTACCAGCACCATAGAGCCGAGGGGATGCTCGTAGGACGGAAACAACAACGATTGCATCGCTGCGTTGCACCGCCCCATGTGCGGACGCGGGAAATTGGGGAACAGCGCCTCTAATGACGGTCGGCTGACCGTAATAAACGAAGTCGTCCCTAGTTCTGGCTTACTCTCCTTGGCCAGGAGTCGCGCCATAGAGTAGTCGCGGTCGTGATAGGCAAGCGTTACGCAATCCACTCCCGAAAATGTGTCGTGGATGCCGTTGACCAGCAATGCGATAAGTTCATGCAGCGAACGCGCTCCGATAATCGTGACCTCAATGTCTCTAAAGCCTAACCAAATACGTTCATTATGACGAATCTGTGCCTTGAGTTGCGCGATATCCTTCTTGATATCTTCAGGCGAGTTGTTCTGGTTCACGCGCGTCCAAACCCTTGTCAGAACGGTCGCATTTGCATCGCTAGGGGACTGTCGTCGAGTCTATGACGGACCGCTCGCTGACGCAATTGCGCTAGGTCAAGCGATTGGTACCTTTAGTCGCGTTGCAGATCCGAGTTTTTGCGCCATCCTCTGATCACAAGTCGTCACCACTGACGCAGCGTTGTCGCAGACGGTGCCCGCGTCAAAACTCAACCGCCCCTTATAGCCAAAAACTTATTTATTCTCAATATGTTATGGGCACTGACGAGACGCTTGGCCTTTATCGCCAGAATCGTTCCGTTCACCAGAAAAGATCTGTTTTGAGGTTACAGAGACGGCGGCCATCGCCAACTTCAAGACTGCGACCCGCTTTATCAAGGCTTTAAAGCAACTGGGGTGCCGTCTTGCTCTGGACGACTTTGGCAGTGGCTTATCTTCGTTTGCCTATCTCAAGAACCCGTCGGTGAATCAGGATTTGAACGAGTGCCAAACGCGCAGAGCATGTGCACTTTGCTCATCCGCGATACCAGCTCAGCGGTGCTCGACGTGCAGGTGGACCCAGAAATTCCGTTCTTAGCTGCTCGCAGCTGCAGGCGTGGAGCATTGGCCATCAAGCTTGCGGCGATCAGCCCCTGTTTTGTGACCATACTTGCGAAGTTTCTCGACCAGCGTCGTGCGACGCATACCGAGCAGCGTGGCTGCATGCGCAACAACCCCGCCGGCTTCATCGAGCGCTTGCTTTATCATTGAGAATTCGAGTTCGCTTAAGTGTTTCTTGAGGTCGATGCCTCCGGGAGGCAGATGTGCTGACTCCGCATTCAACGGACGTCCCGGCATCTCGCCGGCCGTGCTCGCGATAGTCGCCGTTTTGGTAGTCCGGTATTTTTCAGGCAAGTCATGCAGATCGACGACCTCGTTCGGGTACAGTATGAACAAACGCTCGACCAGATTGACCAACTCGCGAACGTTTCCTGGCCAATGATATTGGCACAGCGACTGCATCGCGGTTGACGTCATTTGCATCGTCACACCCTTCTCGTGTTGAAACCGGCTCATTAGATCATCCACGAGCAATGGTATGTCTTCGCTACGATCCCGAAGCAGTGGTGTTTCGATCGGAAATACATTCAGCCGGTAATACAAGTCCTCACGGAATTTACCTTCACGGATCTCGTCCTCCAGATTGCGGTGGGTTGCCGCGATGATTCGGACGTCGACGTTAATGCTCCTGTTGCTGCCGATGCGCTCGAACACGCGCTCCTGTAATACTCGTAACAGTTTCACCTGCATTGGCAGGCTCATGTCGCCGATCTCATCGAGAAACAAAGTGCCTTCAGCAGCCATCTCGAAGCGACCTTTGCGTGCGCTGATAGCGCCGGTGAAGGCGCCCTTCTCGTGGCCAAACAGCTCGCTTTCGAGCAGATCTGCCGGGATTGCGCCACAATTGACCGGTACAAACGAGTTCTTGCGGCGGGCTGAGTAATAATGCAGGTGCCTCGCAACAACTTCCTTACCGGTACCGGATTTACCAAGAATCAAGACGTTAGCGTCGGTATTCGCGACTCGTTCAATGAGCTTACGCACCTGCCGCACGACCGCACTGTTGCCCACTAGGTTGCGAAATAATTCCGGATCGCGCTTGCACGCCCTAGACTGCCCGCCTCCGCTGTGCATCTGAGCCTGCCTGAGCGCCTGGAAAAGTTGTGTGTGCTTAACGGGAGCTTCGATTAGCTGACAAAACCCATCGGCTGCTTGGTCGTCATCGAGGATTAACTGTTGCCCTTCCGAGGAAATGACAATCACTGGGAGTCGCGGGGCCCGCTGGTACAGGGCATTGAGAATTCTTTTCTGTGACTGCGCTCCCTCGCAGGCTCCCAGTAACGCTAGCTCAGCCGACTCCGATTCGCTTGACGTCTCCTCGAGGTCTTCGGCATCACACAGCGTTAGGGCTTCATACTCCAGATACTCCAGCAATCCCTGGAGATACTCACGCCGATCCCTATCGGTATCGATAACCAGCACTTTCCTTATTGACATGACCTAGCCATTCCGTTTTCGCACTTGACGCATAACGCCATGAGAAACTGCTGCATCGTTGATCTGCGGCATCCATGGATGTTCTGTCTTTTCCACGCCACCCATCCATGCTTGCTACATACCTGGCGTCACCATCGACTTGCACCGGGATCATCCTGTACTGACCGCAGCGTCCAATCTCCGTCACATGGAAAGCCGGAGCAAGAACTATGCCGCTCGATTTTCCTCTTATGAACAATGAATTAGTGGTCTACGAGGTGGTGGGCCGTCAACATCCGGGCGCCTCACTGCCGTGGAGTGCGCCCACCGTCAGGCTGCGCCAATGGGCTTTGTTACCGAGCAACACCGGCGGGCAGCCAACAGGCGCTGGGGTGCTTTGTCCCTGCTGCCAACCGGCTCGTACCAAGGCCGGATGTTAAACGTTGTTCGCGCACAACCGACTAATTGCTCTCGCCGTAAGACTCTTTGCCATGTCTAAATGCCGCAGACCACGGCGACGGCAATCCAACTACTAGCGTCTCTCAAGCTATTGACAACGTCGGTCACGGTGCAACTTCAGTCGCCTGCAACCGGAGCCGATAAGAATGTGTCTGCTTTCAATAAAACCCGGTTTTTCAAACACTTATGGATACAACAACAAATCACCGAGGACTCCGCCCTTAGGCACAAGTTATGCAAAGGAACGGGAACGATTCTGCCCTGACAAGGAAGGAAAATGGCGCGTGCATTTGTACTAGTAGCACTGTTCTGGGCGTCTATAGCGCACGCCGAGTTCAGTATCGAATTCGCCACTGGGGTCCACCATACGGATGATGCAAGTCTCTTGCTGATGGACTTCACACGCTCAGCACGCCCGCTTTTCCGACAGAGCTCGTACTGGCAATACAACGCGGGTGCCTGGAGCGGCAGTCGACGTGCTTACATAGTCGGCATTGCCCGCGGGCTACAGTGGGACAAACGGAACTGGCACTTTCGCCTCTCCGCCGGTGTGAGCCTTATCTCCAACACAAGCGACATGCTATCCACCGCATTCCAATTTTATGAACAGGTCATGGCACAGCGTCGAGTCGGCAACCATGGCGTCGCCCTGTCCTATCGTCACTGGTCAAACGCGAACATCAAAAGACCCAACTATGGCATGGATTTCCTAGGCGTGCAGGTAGATATTAACTGGTAGCATCAGGGGCGGTTATTGAGGTACCACTCGTTGACGGGGCCGCCACGGTAAGCGTGCCAGTGTTGGTGATAACATCCTTCCCATGACCACCAGTTATTCCTTTCGCCGCTACCCTTGTGCCAGCCGTATCCAATGATGCGCTCACTATAATCGAGCCCGGATTGATAATCGCATCGTCGCCGTCCTCGCCGGCAATACCCGTGGCGCCCGCGTTCGCCGTGGTTGGCGCTGTGTCGGAATGGAACATCTCGTTCATCCAGACGGTCGATGCAGGATTTGTTGAGCGTCCGCAACTGGCTATAGAAACTGACGGAGATGTGCGGGCTGTGTGGGCCGGGTCTGATGGGACTGCGGCTACTATTTGGGCAAATCTCTATTCTGCTTCTTAACTCAATCCACTTTCAACTCGCCATAATGCGACTCATACTCATTTACCAGCTTATCCAGCATGCCGCGCAGTCGCTTGGCTGTAAATGGAGTAAGAATAATGCGATTTGTTAGTTGAACGTCGAGGCGGTTGCGCTCCCATACCTGGTTGATGCCAAAATTAAGCACCACTTCCTCCCGTGTGCTCGTGACATTGCACACATTGGCATACGAACAGCTCACGTTGGAGCTGTCCCAGCGAACCTCCGGAGTCTGACCAGAGCCACCCGTTCTTGCCTCAGACTGCAATTTCTCATCTGGAATCGGGCTCATCGAACCTATCTCCTGTACTGGTTAGTCGTTATCGTCCACATCTAACTGACCGGTAATACGGCGCCGGATATGAGACCAAGACACGCCTGCTGCCATTACCCCGCTGATCATTATCAGCACGATATACGATATGGCTCGTACGCTATCCGCCGGAATCAAACCTCGGTCAGTAGCGAACCATACCAGCGTACCGAAAAACGCGATCGCCAACATCGTGCCGATTACACCAAGAGAATTGAACGTCGCGCGCAGGAAGATGGCCCAACCGATTAATAGGACGACGCCTACGAAACCTTTCAGCACACTGAACTCTGGAGGCTGAGCGAAAAGCTTAGCGAGGCCCCAATGATAGTATGAGTATCCTTCAGGATTATAAGTAGCAAAAACCAAGACGATTGCTGCAAGCATACGGAGCAAGAAACTCTGCAAGGTGAACGTATTTCTTGCCATGACTGACTTCCTCTAAACCCTACCAGCGTCTCATGGAGATCAAAGGAAGTCTGCTCGCTTAAGGTGCATTGCCGTATTTCTTTCGGTGAAGAGACTCCGCTTGCGCCACCCACTTATCTCGACGGATTCGACTGGGCAATGTATTCAGTGCCTTCGCTACCGTCTCGATCTCAGTATCACTCCAGGTGGCGATATCTCGAAATCGATAATAGCCGAGTCTATTGAGGGTCTTCTCCAGCACTGGGCTTATCCCGGAGATCTTCTTTAGATCATCAGTCGAAGGTCGTGCATGCAACTGCGGCTCGTGAAATTCCTGACCCGGCACGTGCGCAAGCTCATTCACGTAATTTCCAGGCTTTTCGATCTCGCTGTCCTTATCGTCGATGGTTGCTTGATGTTTGGCTTCCAGATTCTTACGCGCGCTATCGTGCTCTTTCAATTGCAACTCTAGCTCACCGATCCGCGAATGTAACGTCTTGAGCTGAGCGTCTTTGACATTGAGATCTTGCCGAAGCGTTTCCGCTCGCGTCTCCAAGCTCGAGACCTTCGTCCTCTGCTCCTTGAGGTTGAGCTCGCTATCACTTAGCTTTACGGTAAGCTCGTCGTACTTCGTACGGAGGTCCTCAAGTGCCTTTGTCTTGGTCAAGAGCTCTTGATCCAAGGATCGAATCTTCGCGTCGCGGTCGTACAAGTTGCGATTAGCGGTAGAAAGCGCGGCATTCTTCTCCGTGAGCTGCACCTGCAGTTCGCTAAGTCGCGTCTGCCAGCTCGACTGAGCGCTAGCAACTTGTTTATCTGCGTGCCAACTCCGCAGCCACCAACCGACAAACATCCCAATGAGAGCGGCGACTAGCAGGCATACCAATATCTGTAGAATCAGGTATCCCATGATTAGCTCTCTTCTCGCGTGGTTATGAATCGGAGCCTAATGAAGCGTTCGACGCCGTAGGAGTTGCTCCTCCTCGCTACAATGGTGACGGTTTTCTAGTAACTTTATTCGGACCTTCCCAACACACCGAAAAACGAGGATATACGAAGGGCCCGCTAAAAAGCAAACCAGGTGGGACGGCGGGAAAGGGTTTATCTTAGCGAGAACCCGCGCACTCAGGGTCTGGCTGGGTTGCCCTGTTCGAATCGAGCGCCCATCGGACGACTGCGCCACGCGCCCTCAGCGCGCGCCGTCTAACGGCATAAGCGGTCCGGCCAGCGGTCGGCTGACAATTGCGCAATGTGCGGTATTGATGGGGCACGGGTCTATTCTGACGGCTTGCCAGTAAGCCTTGCGTGCCGTGTCAGCCGCGGTTTTTGTCCGGAGAGCCGTCTAGTCGCAAGGCCCATAGCTGCCAGCTCACGGGTTAGCGGTTTAGGTGGTTTCTCCGAAACAATTACGGACGCAGAATCTCAGCGCCGACGTCGGACGGCGATTACTCTACTCCTTAACATAGGTAACGAAAAAGCCCTCCAGGTCACCGTTTTCCGTGTACACGGCAACATTGACCACCGTCCATCCGTCTTCTGCGTACTTCTCGTGCAGCTTCGTCATGCGTTTTGCCGCGCGATCTTTCTTGCCAAATACACTAATGTCCACAAATACCGTCTTCCCCGTCCTTCCGGTCGCTGGCGGGGCCTCACTTTCGGCCATTGAGCCGGCTTCCTCCTCGATCGCTGATGCGGACTCATCCTTGCTCTTGCCAGCGAAGCTCTCTGATGTCCCAAGTAATGCGCCGCATATAAAAGCGAGGACAAGGGGGAGCAAACGGTAAGTACTAAACCAACTCGATAACCCTCTCATAACGTAACTCCTTAAGATGAAGAGATAATTGTCAAAAAAGAGATCAGACCTACTTTCGAAGTATAGTCTCTGTCTACGATTTGGTACGTTAGGAGGGAAGAAAGTCGATGGGATAGGTGACGACCATGGTTTCTACGTCCTTGGCGCCAAAATCAAACAGCCTGATCCGCGCGACGAGCTTACGCTCCAGCGCTGGCGAACCCAGCTCGCTCGAAACCACTTCACACGCTATCACCTTACCCGCTGGCGTAATCTTTATTCTTAGCACGACCTTGCCTTCCAGCGTGGGATCTTGGCGCAGCGCGCGATTATAGATCGAGTAGATTGCACCCTTATTTCGGTCAAACACCAATTGGATCGCTTCGATGCTACGCGATGCCTTGCGCCCGCCACCACTCCGCGGTACGGCACCTGCTGACTTACTGCCCACGCTGCTTACCGGACTGCTCACACTGGCCGTTTTGCGTCCGGCGAGGGCAACCCCACCGGTGTCGCGGCTTAGTTTAGCGGTGTTGATTCCGCCGCTTCCTTGCGATGCGCCTGCAGTAATGACGAAGCGCTCGGCGCTGCGCTTCGCGCTGCCGGTGAGCGGCGAGTTCTTTTTAATGTTTGCTAACGCAGGGTTATTGCGTAACGCGGCTAACTCGTCCTTAAAGGCAAGCAAACCCGCGCGCTGTGCCCGCTCTCGCGCAGTCTCTGTCTTTTTCTTAACCTTTGGCTTGTCCTTCTTTTTTGGCTTCGCTTTCTTTGCCTTAGGTTTCTTTTTAGCGGTTTTGATCTCAGGTGCCTTGGCCGGTGCTGGCGGTTTCGCCTTTTTGCGTTCCAACACAAGCTTTGCAAGCCGAGGCGGCACGGTTTCCGCCTTTTCGCGCTCGATTTCAGAAACGGGAAGGAAGGGCACAGCAATTGCGAATAGTAGGCAGAGTATGAATACACGCCGCAGGATCTTGCGAAAGCGGCGTTTGTCTTCCTCAAAAATAGTCCAGGGAAGATCGGCTGAATGATAGAAAGAATACACTACCACGACACCACTAGCCTTTCTGGGCCGTCTTCTTCAAGACTGCCAGTGAGATCTTTGTATAGTTTGCGCGCGTGCAGGTGACCATAACCTTTTTTAGCAACTTAAACGGGATCTCTTTGTCGCCCATAATGGTAATTTCACGCTGGGCGGTCGCTTTTGAGGTTGTCTTGGTAGCAGTCCGCTTCGCTTGATAATCCAGTTCTGACTTCAACCCTTCAATCACCAGTGAGGGCGAGTTGATAACAGAAGCGACGGACACCACCTTCTTGCCCTTCACCAGAATGTCTTTGTCATTGACCATTACTACTAATGTTTCTTCCGGCTTCTTCTTGGCCACGGACTCGGGCAATTTCAGGCCTTTAGTCGTTGGCAACACCTCTACATCCGATGAATTCACCAGCAGAAAAAACACCAAGATGGTAAAGATATCCATCAGTGCCACTAGGTTAAAACCGGTTAAGCGCTTGCCCCGATCGTGGTGGCGCTGCATGCGCTTGGCTCTACGTGACATCTTCATAGGTAGGCGTCCTCAGTTCGTTCTCGGCATCTTAACTGGCGCATCCCCGATGGAGATATCCGGGAACAGCTCCGCCTGTACAACGGCGTCATCCTCGCGTACCTCTACTAACCGCACCGTATCCATTACCTGCACCAACGAATCATATGACGTGGTAGCTTGTGCCAGTATCATCGCACTCGTTTTGTCTGGAAAATGCGACTTCACCCCCCGGAGAGTTTGCGATAGCGACTCCAAGTCATATTTCCCTTGTTTATTCTTGATCAGTCTGATCAGTCCACTGTTGCGATCGCCCACCTCTAAAGCGTGATCACGCATGATGATTTCCAGCTCCAACTCCTTCTTTGGCTTTTCCTTACTCGTTGACGCCGGCGGTAGGTTTAACTCGAGCACCGTAACGCGGGAAAACACGGCGGTAATAAGCAAAAACGGTACAAGAATGACCATTAAATTCATAAAGGCGGTGATATTCAGCTCCGCCGGGTCTTTCCTCATTCGTCGGCTGCGGTATCTCATGAAGCTTTCTCACCAACTTTGCTTTGCTCGGTGAGCATGTTGAGAAATTTGACAGACGCCATTTCCAGGCTGTCCACCAATGTCGTGGTCTTGGACTGAAGAACGGTGTAGATCAGCAACAGCGGGATCGCCACCATTAGCCCGAATGCGGTCGTGTTCATGGCGACCGAAATACTGGCTGACAACAAATCCGCTTTCTCAGCGGGGTCCGCATGAGACACCGCCGTAAACGCCTTGATCAGACCGATAATGGTTCCCAAAAGACCCAAGAGGGTGGCGATGTTGGCGAAGGTGGCGAGGTAGTGTGTCCGCTTTTCCAAGCGTGGTACGATTTCCATTAACCCCTCTTCCATTGCCGTCTCGATGTCGTCTCGTCGCCGAGCCGTCCTGGTGCGCGAGAGGCCATAGTTCAAGATCTTGCCTATCGCGGCTCTTGACTTGCCGGTCACCGCCAATGCTTGTTTGTAATTACCAACCTTGATAAGCGGCATCAGCTCATTCCATAGTTTTCGATTCACGAGAGTGGAACGGCTGAGATAAAAGTACCGCTCAAGTGCGATACTGAGACCGAGCGCAAGGACTATCACAATGGGATACATAAAAATCCCCCCATCTTGAAAAAAACGAATTATCGTACTGTAGGTTTCCATATCGACCTCCACATGGGACGTTTTGAGTACAGGCCCCCAACAATCACTACAGAACCTCCAACATTAGAAATGGACTCCAACCGGTATTCGCCGGTGTCAGCGCAAGACGATTCATGAAGCGTCGCCTGCACCCGGAAAGCCCTGAGAGTGGCACTCAAGTCGAAACAACTACTTCTGCTCCATTGCTGGGTTCTCGACAAACTCGTAATATTCGACCTGCCGGCGAAACACATCACGATCGACTGGGCCCAGTATATCGTCCACCAGGCTGGCCACCGGTCGTTCCAACAGATCATCCAAATCCGGCTTTTTCCACGGCACGATGTATAGAACTTTCGGCAATTCACGATTGCCGGTAATCGTGGTGCCCTCCAAATCTACGCGATCTTCCGCCTGCACATTTGCCATCACCAACAGGCAAACTGACGCCAAGACAATCGCCATATTTTTCATAATCGTTACCTCATCGCCGTCCTCTGAGTCCGTTTTGCGCGTCTTTTCAAATCTACGATCCATTTCGCTACCTGCTTATCCTCCGAGACGAGTAGCTTTTGATATTGCTCGTAATGTTCCAGCGCCTTAGATGTGTTTAATAGGTAAAGATCATACAGAATGCCTAGATTCAAATGGGCATACTCATAGTTGGGTTTAAGCTGGAGCGCCTTTCCGTAGACTTCGTGCGCCTCTTTGAATCGCCCTATTGCACGCAAGACGATGCCGAGGTGATTGTAAGTATCTGGTCGCTTTGGGTTAAGCGCTATCGCGCTCCTGAACGCCTGCTCCGCTTCTTTAAGCCGTCCGGTACGGTGATAGACAATGCCCAAATTAACATGTGGTCCGGCTAAATGCGGTTGCGCCTGTGTAATCTCCAGCAGGACGCGTTCCGCCTGTTTGTGCCGCTTCGCCTTTATCGCCGCAAGCGCCCGAGCATAATCTCGCTTAGTCCTTTCGCTAATGGCTGGTTTTTTTGTGCTGGGCGCAGTAGTTGTCGTTACAACCGGTTGCGGTTCGCTCGGCTGCGGGGTAGAGGTCGCACAACCGTACAGCGACCCGCCACAAAGAAGTAACGCACAAACTAAGTTCTTATTCAATCCCATTACTGACCAACTCGCTCTTTTCGAACTTCGCGTACTGCACCGGGCGAAGCTTGCTCAACTGAACAAAGCTTTTCTTTACCCACTCATCATAAACATTGTTGACGACTCGTTGCACATTTGCCTCATGGATCTCAATCGCTTTCTCCTCGAAAGGAAATGCCTGCTCTTCGAGAAGAACATCATACTGTTCCAATTCTTCGGGAGAGAGCCTTTTCGGCCGTTGTGATGCCAAGAGATCGCGGCTTAAGCTGTGGTAGATATCAGCGATACGAAATGTCGCCGCCGTCGTAAACTCGGCAACACCATAATCTGCTGCGCGGCCGTATGCGTTTAGTGCTATCTGCATCTTTTGCTTCTTCTTCTTAAGACTTTTCTTCAGTGGAATCATCAGACGTACGTTACGGAACTGTTGATAGGCAGGCTCCGCAAGCAAGAACGCCGCCTTGGCAGCCAGATATTGGGTACGATCGGTGCGCTCCTGCTTAGGTGCATCAGCCGCGTCGACCATCTCTCGCAACCAACGGAAATGCTGGGCCTTTTGCCCGGCCGCGTCATAGAGCTCGGCTAAGCGGTAGCGCGCCTCCATTGCCTGCTCGAACGAACCAGGAAAGGATCTTATATAGCGGCCGTATGCGGCGGCAGCCGCTTTCTTCTCGCCAGCTTTGTCGTACAGTTCAGCCGCTTGCCACATAGCCTGCTGTTGCAGCTGCGCATCTTTTCTTTGAGCGGCTATCACCTCGAACTGGGCGGCAGCACGAGACCATTGGCCGCTTTCCAGGTAGGCCAGAGCCAACTTTTCCGGCACTTGTCGCTGCAGAGGATGTCTCGGATAGCGCTTGCGAAACCGCTCTAGTACGCTTATCGCAGCGTTCCAATCCTTCAGAGTGATCAGACCGGCTGCGGCGTCGTATTCGGCGGTTGCAGATACTGACGATGTGGGGGCCACGTCTTTTACCCGCAGAAACTGTGCGACCGCTCCACGCATATCGTCAACCGCGCGCAGCTGCTCAGCCTGCTTGTAGATCGCGGAGGCGAGGCGCTCGATCAACTCAGCCCGCTTCTTATCGCGCGGTCCTGTCAGACGCAGCACCTGTCGGTAGGCCAGCTCAGCTTGCTCATAGGCGCCCTTTTCAAACTCTGTATGGGCAATGATTGTCCAAGCTGTTCGTCGCAACGCTGCCTTTGGTGGCGGCTTCATATCGGTGATGCGCCGTGCAGTGGCTGCCGCCCGTTGTAGGGCGTTCAGGGCGAACAGGTCCTCTGCCGCCTTGGTCAAAACAGTGGCGGCACGCTCATCCCGGGGAAAGGCATCAGCAAAACGTAGCCCACTTGTGATGGTCCGCCATTGATACTCCGCTCCCTCCGCACTATTGAGCTCTTGTTCTCGCTTTCTATAGGCCAGCAAGGCCGCGTATCCTGCTTCTGCACTGTTTGCGTGTCGTGGATATAGATATGCTGCCTTCTCGTACTGAATCGCCGCACCCTCATACAGCTTGCCCTCGAACAGGGTCTCCGCCAACAGAAAATTCATGTGGGAGGTTTTGGTATCGTCGGGAAACGCTTGCACAAACTCGGTATACCACCGCGCGGCCTGACGATAATGGGGTACTTTTTTGGTTCTCTGTGCGTGCGCGTGATAGTGCCGCGCCAGGTCCTCGATATTTGCCTTAAGGTGCGGGGCAACCGACGCATGCGTCGCGGCGTCGTGCATGGCCCAAAATTCGCTGTTGACCCCATAACGGACCACAAACTCTTCCTTGGCCTCGAGCAGCAAGCTTGGAAAACCGCCTTGCTTGTAGGCTTCCATGACCTTAACGTCGAATAGCGGCGCGCGGCTATCATTCGCATGCCGGCGAACGAATTCACTATAGGCATTCGCCGCGTCTACGTAACGCTGCTGTTTGATGTAGAGCTCACCGAGCGCCTCATAGACCTTGTGCTCATAAGGGCGAGAACCTTTGTTGTTGAAATATCTTGTAACTGACTTTTCGCCATCAAGATAGGAAAAACTCAAAGTAACAACTCTGAACGCGTCGCCCAGTAATTCTTTCTCACCCCGCGAAAGATTAGCCGGCTCGGACAGAATTTTTCCTGAGGTCTTGTCGGTAAACCTACGGTCTAGCACCGCAAAAAATGAATCAAGCGCTGCCTGGTAGCGTAATTGTTTGAATAACGTCCATCCATGTTTATACAGTGACTTGTCATAGAAGCGAGACTTGTCACCGATTTTAAGAACTGCGCCATAGGCGCGCTCGGCGTCGCCATAGGCGTTCATCACAAAGAGTAATTCACCACGACGAAACTGAGCCTCGTCGATATATCTGGCATCAGGGTAAGATGCGACCAACCGGTTTAGGATCTGTACCGATTGCTGGTAGTTCCCACTTTCCTCATAGGCGCGTGCCAGCTGATACAATACCTGACCGTTACCGGGATAATCTGGATAGGCCTCGAGCAGATCCTGATACAATTTAATCGCGTTACGATAGTCTGCCGGCTTCAACTTCCTGGCAGCTGGATAAGTTTGATGCACGCTGCCTTTTTCCAGTCGTCCTACACTATCAAGATGGTCCGCTTCGGTCTTCTCCATCTCGAGATCCGCCAAGCGACGTATAGCCTCGGCCCGCAGGGCATCGTTTTCGGCACTTTTCAGATAGGCGTGGTAGCTCTGAATCGCCTTGCCCAGACCGCCTTGTACGGCGGTATCCTTCTCTACCTCAACACTTCCTCCCTCGAGCCTCTCGATCGTAGCGCTATCGTCCTTTTTGACTGATGAACAACCCGCCAAAACCAGACAGAACAAGATCAGCAAGTGGTGTCGTGACATCACTGGGCTACCCCCCGCACGGCTAATCGAGCGATTGTTGATGCGGACGATACCAAACTATGCCAGAAACACCATATCACGATAGGTCTTGAGTGCTTCGTTAAGATCGTCGTACACATTGCTGTGTGAATGGTCCCTCGACGCTGTTCAAACAAATCCATGGTATTACCGTTCATGAACTGTGGCCAGAGTTCCCAGCCAGCTGACCCTACGCCACGCCGCTCAGCGGACGCTCGATTGCCCTCCAGCCTTTATTCGCTTTTGCGAATGGTAAAGACGCGTAATACGAATGCCCTGCCCCTC
>JBHIDJ010000002.1:0-112358 GCA_046760105.1 Acidiferrobacterales bacterium
ATCCAACGGGTTTTTCATGGTTCTTTCCCTCTTCTCCTTTACCCCAGGATCGAATTGTTGACTGAAATGGTCGGTAACTAGCCTAAGGCAGATTTCCCTGGATTGCAAGATTCGTTCTCGGCCGCATCGCGCGTTGCCCAAGCATCTCCTGCACACACCGAGTTACAAGATTTGGCGATCTATTTATAATCCGTTGATGCTTAACACCTTGAAGATTGCGACCAACTAAATGGCTGACGTTAAGAAAGTCGTGCTTGCTTATTCGGGTGGTCTCGACACCTCGGTCATCCTGAAGTGGTTGCAAGCGACGTATGGGTGCGAGGTCGTTACCTTCACGGCCGACATCGGGCAGGGGGAAGAGATCGATGCTGCGCGCGCCAAAGCCGAGCGCTTAGGTGTGCGCGAGATTTACGTCGAGGATCTTACCGAGGAGTTTGTTCGCGATTTTGTGTTCCCGATGTTTCGCGCCAACACGCTCTATGAGGGCGAGTATCTGCTTGGTACCGCCATCGCCCGGCCGCTCATCGCGAAACGCCTCGTCGAGATTGCCCAGGTAACCGGCGCCGATGCCATCGCCCACGGAGCCACCGGGAAGGGTAACGATCAAGTGCGCCTGGAATTAGGCGCCTATGCCTTGGATCCCGATATTCGCGTGATCGCGCCATGGCGCGAGTGGGATCTCAGCTCGCGCGAAAAGTTGCTTGCCTACGCGGAAAAGCACGGCATTTCCGTTGAAAAGAAGCGCGGTCAGCAATCGCCGTACTCCATAGACGCCAATCTTCTGCACATCTCCTACGAGGGCGGGATGCTCGAGGACCCGTGGACCGAACCCGAGACTGCCATGTGGTCACGAACGGCCGCACCGGAAGCTGCGCCGGACCAAGCCGCCTATGTTGAACTCAGCTTCGAGCATGGCGATCCGGTCGCGATCGACGGTAAGCGCCTAAAGCCCGCACGGCTCTTGGCATCGCTTAACGACACCGGCGGACGCCACGGTATCGGACGCGCCGATATCGTTGAAAACCGCTACGTTGGCATGAAATCGCGTGGCTGCTATGAGACTCCCGGCGGCACGATACTGCTCAAAGCCCATCGGGCGATGGAATCGATCACGCTTGACCGCGAGGTCACTCACCTCAAGGATGAACTCATGCCGCGCTATGCGCGCCTCATCTACAACGGCTACTGGTGGAGTCCGGAGCGAAAGATGTTACAGGCGACGATCGACGCCTCACAAGCGCCGGTCAATGGACAGGTGCGGCTGAAGCTTTACAAGGGCAACGTTATCGTTGTCGGCCGGCGCTCCGAGCACGATAGCCTGTTTGATGTCGATATCGCCACCTTTGAGGAGGACGCCGGGGCCTATAATCAACTGGATGCAGAGGGCTTTATCAAACTCAACGCGCTGCGTATGCGTATAGCGTCGCGACGACGAGCGCGCTAAAGCCAAGGAACGCGCAACCACCGTCAGCCGGTCAGTGCGTTGGGCAACTTTGAATCAGCAGCGATCAGCGAGTTTCAGGCAGCGAGGTTTACGGTATAAAGGATGCGCCAGCTGTGCGCCAATTGAACGATGGGTGGAGCCCTCGATCGCCCAGGACCCACGGTCGGCGTGGTGATACCTGTGCTCAACGAAGCCAGTCGACTGGATGTGTGTCTGCGGGCGTTGACGCGTACACCGGCGTTCCACGAGATCATTGTGGTTGACGGTGGAAGCGAAGACGATATGCGCCAAGTTGTCGGCAGGTTTCTGCAAGCGTGTGGCCATACAGCGCCAAGTGTAGTTCGATTGCTGCAAGCGCCACGAGGGCGGGCATTGCAGATGAATGCCGGTGCCGTACAGGCGAGGTCAGACGTCTTGTTATTTTTGCATGCCGATACACTGCTCCCGGAGACGGCGGCTGAACGCGTGCGCGCCGCGATCAAAGGTGGTGAGTTATGGGGTCGTTTTGACCTCCGTATTGGCGCGAACCATTTTCTGTTTCGAATTATCGAGCGTTTCATGAATCTGCGTTCGATGATAAGCGGCATCGCAACCGGTGATCAGGCGATCTTCGTGCGACGCGATGTGTTTAACATGCTTGCAGGGTACGCACCGGTTGCGTTGATGGAAGACGTAGAGTTTTGTCGGCGTCTTAAATGGGTTGGGCGTCCAGCGCGTATTCGTGATGTCGTGACCACGTCGGCACGGCGCTGGCAGCGCAACGGTATCATTCGCACCATAATTCTCATGTGGTCGTTGCGGTTCCTGTACTGGCTAGGCGTTTCGCCGGAGCGCCTGGCGCGCGTGTACCATAACTCTCGCTAGATGAAATCGCCGGACCTGATTCTATTTGCGAAGCAACCGGTAGCGGGACAGGTCAAGACCCGGCTGCAGCCGCACTACACCCCCGAACAGGTGGTAGAGATCACCCGGTTTCTGATTCGTGCAACGGTCGAACTGGTTGTGGCGAACTGGCCGAGTGAAGTTTATTTGTATGTAGCGCCGGACACGGATCATCCGTTTTTTCGTGATTTGGCACGAGAATTTCGTATCCACCTTGCGCCACAAGCCGACGGTGATCTCGGTGCGCGCATGCTCCGTGCCTTGCGTGAGGGCATAGCGCGCAGTGGGGCTGCAGGCATCATGGGGTGCGATGTTCCCCATTGTCGCTGCGAAATCATGGAGCTCGCGTATGAGCGACTTGCCGAAGGGCATGATGTAATTGGGCCCACTGAGGATGGCGGCTACTATTTTATCGGGATGCACACCGCGCCCAGCACGCTGTTTGAGTCCATAGAGTGGGGCGGCAACGATGTCGCCGAGCTCACTTTGGCACGTGCGGAACGGTTGGGGATGCGTTTTGAGCTTCTGCCAAAGTTGATGGATATCGATACACAGGACAATCTCTGGGTGGTCGCCCAAGACTACGCGCCACTGCGCAAACACCTATATAGTGTCCTGGCTGGCGGCTAGTAGCTAGCAATAGATCAGATCCAAGATACAAGGAGCAAGATACAAAATTTTCAGACTCCGGAGTGCGGGCAAGAAGGTTTTAACCTTGGATCTTGTATCTTGTAGTTTGTATCTGCTTTATTAAACTAACGCACCGCCGCAGCTACTACCATTACCCGCCGTGCAGCCAAAGCAATGGGCGCCCACCGCAATCGCACTGTCCTCGAGGCTGTCAGCGTCCAGATCCCAAAGATAACGGTGCCGCTTAGCGCCGAGCGGAAGGTCGAGCATCTGATTGAAGTCACAGTCATAGACACGCCCCAACCAATCAACGCTCAGTAAATGTCGGCACATCAGGTCCGGTACCGTATCAGGATTGAAGTTGTCCACCAGCAGTTGTTGATACGACTGGCGTTGCTTGGTGCGGTCGAGATAATGGGCAAATCGGTTGATGGGGAGATTGGTCAGAGTGAGTAAACGGTTGAAGCGAATCCTGAAATCCTCAAACAGGCGCTTCTTGTAATCGTTTTCGAGCATTGCCTGGGCGGGCGGTAATACCGCACCGTTAGGGTTGTAGACCAACTCGAGCGGCAACCTCTGATCCACACCATAGCCATAGGCGTTTAATCGTTTCAGCGCCGCGATGCTTTTATCGAACACCCCTCGGCCGCGCTGGGCGTCGACATTCTCGCGACTATAGCAAGGGAGCGAACACACGAGGCGTACGCCCCGTTCGGCGTACCACGCGGCTAAATCCTCTTGCCCTGGCTCAAACAGCACGGTCAGATTGCAACGTGAGGTGACCTTGGCGTCGAGTGCGATGAAGGCATCGACAAAGCGGCGGAAGTTCGGGTTAAGCTCGGGTGCGCCCCCGGTGATGTCGACATTCGTGATACGCGCGCACTTGGCCCACTCGAGAATACGTTCCATGGTCTCCCACGTCATGATCTCCTTGCGCTGGGGGCCAGCATCGACGTGGCAATGGTTGCACGCCTGATTGCACAGGCGCCCGACGTTGACTTGCAGTTCGCTTAACGGTGCACGTCGCAGCGGGTCAGCGCCGTGGGCGGCTAAGTGCCCGGCGAAAGACGGTTGTGGGCTCGCAAAGCTGATTTTCAAAACCGGTTGCGTCATGCCGTTGTTCTGCAGCGCTGTATCAATCGACTCGCGCGCCTGATCATCCCATAAGTATCTCCCGGAGGGAAACGAGTGGGCGTCGATATCTCATGTGTGACTCGGCCACATCGGAAAAGTTTCGTGGGGGTTAGTTATAACCGGCTTGCCGCTTCAGGCAGGCGAGGTAATCGTCCCCCGACGGCTGAGCGCCCTCGTGTTGTGTGCGCCAAAGGGCTTCAGCAAGACAGTCCATCATGTGGTGCTCAACCGCGTGGGGATCATTGTATCGCGTGAGCAGTGCCTTATAGACAGCAAGCACGCCTGGCGGGCGATCGGTGCTCAGTTGTTTGTGGATAGCGAGATGCAGACCCATGTGCAGGAATGGGTTGGTCTCGTGCATCTACGGCCTGTAATCCTGTTCCTGATACGTGTGCGGGTTCTCGAATATGGCCTGGTATTCGGGGTGGCGCAGTGCGACGTCTACGATAACCTTTTCGATCCCCGCAAGCGGGTAATTGTCGCGAAAGTTGCGCCAAGCACGAAAGAACACTTCGCGCATGTGGTTGCGCTCAGTTCCAAACAGCATAGGTCTTAGGTTGCCCGGGCTCCAAACAGCCCTAGAACGACGGAGTACTGGTAGAGGTGGTTGGCTTCGTCCAACGGCCCAATTTCGCCATTACTATAGATTCCGATAATCGGCAGGTTTGGAAACCGCTCTTTTAGCAGTTCGAGATCGCGGTCGCGATTACCAAAGAAATTCGGTCCGCGACCCATGCACGGAAACAGCAAAGCAAAATCTGGGCGATTCTTTAAGGCGCGAGCGCTGTAGTCGATTGTCGCACGCATATCACGCTCCGCCGCCAGTGCGTCGCGCATAGCCCAAAATAGGCGTTCACCCCGGTGGAGCGGATGCGAAAGCGTGATGGATTGGTCGTTTAGGTTGGCAGAAACGATATGGTTTAGACGGTAGCGGCCGTCACGAATCGCCGTCGCCGGATCGCCGAATGTCACGCCCCCCATAATAAGGTGCAAGGGAAGTCGTTCCATCTCACGCACACCCACCGGCAGCGCCTTGACGAGCACGTTCAGCGCGGGATAGTTACCGAGGCGCAGGACATCGTAGCCGTGGACCTCAGCGACCTCAATCGGTGAGGTCAGCGCGCGCATACCCTGAGAGGCATTGATCACCGCGTCGACGCCATCGATTGCCGCCTCCACATAGCCGCCATCGGCGACGCGGCTTCCGCTCCACACTCTGAACGGCCCTTCACCTTCAAGATCTGCCGACACCGCGCCGATCCGTGGTGTGGGTATGTCCAGCCAGTCGGCCGTCAAGCCCGACGGGGTGCACAGACTCAGAATAGGGCTTCCGCCGATGGCCTGCGGCGAGGGCAGCGTTAACCGAATGTGACCACCGAAGACCATGGCGGCGGCACCGGGGCTGTCCAACACCCATTCCTGATCCGTAAATACGCCGGCGCCGGTGCAGCCCACCACCTGAGTGCAGCCGGCGGCACGTGCCGCCGCCCGCAGCGCCGGCTCCGGGTTGCTCGCATAGTCGGGTGTGAGGAACAGCAGTACTCCGTTTGCGTGACTCAGGCCAGCCTGCGTGAGCGCCTTCTGCACGGCGTTCGACGCGTGCTCGGGATAGGTCCGGGTACCGCGGCTTAAGCCGCTGGCGACGAGCTTCGGGCTCATGGCCGTAATTTATCGCTATATTCACATAAATCATAGATCACGCACTGGTAGCAGCGCGGATTGCGCGCCACACAGGTGTAGCGTCCATGCAGGATTAACCAGTGGTGGGCGTTTTTGCGAAAGGCCGTGGGGACCGTCTCGAGCAGATGTTTTTCTACTTCAAGCGGTGTCTTGCCAGGCGCAAGTCCGGTGCGATTGGCCACGCGAAAGATGTGTGTATCGACCGCGATCGTGGGTTCGCCGAATGCCGTGTTGAGTACGACATTGGCAGTCTTACGCCCCACGCCGGGCAGCGCCTCAAGCGCTTCGCGGGTTCGCGGAACGCGCCCCCCATAATGGGTTACCAGGATCTCGCACGTCTTGATGATGTTAGTGGCTTTGGTGTTGTACAACCCAATGCGTTTGATATAGCGCTTAAGCCCCCGAACTCCTAGATCGAGCACCGCCTTCGGTGTGCGCGCGATGCGAAACAACTCAGCGGTTGCCTGGTTAACACTCGTGTCTGTCGCCTGCGCCGACAATATGACCGCGATCAATAACTGAAACGGCGTGGCGTATTTAAGCTCGGTTGTGGGCGCGGGGTTCGCGCGCTTTAATCGTTCGAAGAGCCGTCGACGTTTGGCGGCATTCATTGTGAATCGATATCACAAGGCCCGGGTGCGAACGCTAATGGCCAAAGGCGCCTAATCGCGTGACGCGCGGCTTTTCCAATACCCAGCCAGTCGGGCTTTCTTGGCACGTACTCGTCGTACCGCCTGCTCGATTTCTCTGCGCATGGCCGTCTTCGATTTTGACGATAGCGTCGCCTTGCCGTCGCTCAACCGAGTTGTCTTGCGCCCCGCGCGTTGGTCTACGCGCGAGCGTGGCCGTCGCGCTGGGCGACCCAAACGAGCGGCAGTTCGCCGGCGTGCCCGGTCAACCTGTTCCCGCGAGTACTCGGACCATGGCCAATCATCCCGGGGGCCGTCGTGAGCAAATGGTACCATCATAATGCAATCCACCGGACAAGGTGCTACGCACAACTCACAACCGGTGCATTCGTCTGCGATGACGGTATGCATATACTTGCGCGCGCCGAGGATCGCATCGACAGGACAGGCCGCAATACAAAGCGTGCAGCCGATGCAGGTCGCTTCATCGATGACAGCAGTCGTACGGGGCCTGTGCAAACCATAAGCAGGATCCAGCGGCTTCGGCCGCACGTTTAGTATTTGTGCGAGGGCGCGACCGGTAACATCGCCCCCCGGCGGGCACTGGTTGATGTCGGCCTCACCGCGCGCTATTGCTTCTGCGTAGAGGCGGCAGCGCGGGTAGCCGCATTGAGTGCACTGTGTTTGCGGCAACCACGCATCAATACGCTCGACCAGTGTACCCGCGCTAACCGCCATGGTTCCGCCCAATCCTAGGTGATCCGCGTACCTGGCTGCGCACCGTTATCGGGGGACAGAAGCCACAGATCCTTGCCCCCCGGTCCGGCAGCCAGCACCATGCCTTCGGAGACACCGAAACGCATCTTACGCGGCGCAAGATTCGCGACCATGACCGTTAACCGACCTTCAAGGTCTTCGGGTTTGTACGCCTCTTTGATCCCGGCAAAAACATTTCGGGTTTCGCCACCCAGATCCAGGGTGAGCTGCAACAGCTTGTCGGCGCCGTCGACGTAACGGGCGTTAACGATACGCGCGACGCGCAGATCCACCTTGGCGAAATCCTCATAGTTGATTTCGTCGGCGATGGGGTCGGCGGCTAATGGGCCGGTCAGCGAGGTTACCGTGGTCATTGTTTCTAACTCCTCTGTGGTGGCAGCGAGCATCGCGTCAACCGACGGCCGCTCGATGCGCGTCAACAGATGTTTAAAAGGGCGGATGGTGTGTCCCGTAATTGGGGTTTGGGACGCTTCCCAGGTCAGTGGCTTGATGTTGAGAAAGGCCTCGACCTTTTGCGCGGTTAGCGGCAGAACCGGTTTCAAATAACCCACAAGCACACGGAACAAGTTGAGACCCTGAGTACAAATGCCCTGCAGCTCATCATCACGCCCAGCCTGTTTGGCGATCACCCAGGGTTGTTTATCATTAATATACTGATTCGCTTGATCGGCGAGTGACATGATCTCGCGCACGGCACGGCTATATTCGCGCATGTCGTAATGGGCCGCAATCACTTCTCCCGCCTCGGCAAAGCGCTCGTATAACGCGGGTTCTGGTAACGTCGCGGCGAGTTTTGCGTCGAAACGCTTGTGAATAAATCCGGCGCAACGACTAGCGATATTCACCAGTTTGCCAACCAGGTCGGCGTTCACCCGGGCGATAAAGTCATCCAGATTAAGATCCAAGTCCTCCACGTGGCTATTGAGCTTGGCGGCGAAATAGTAACGTAGGTATTCCGGGTTCAGATGCGACAGGTACGTGCGCGCCGTGATAAAGGTGCCGCGGGATTTGGACATCTTTTGGCCGTTCACGGTAAGAAAACCGTGCGCAAAGATAGCCGTCGGCGTACGAAAATCGGCGCCGGCGAGCATCGCCGGCCAAAACAAGGTATGAAAGTAAAGGATATCTTTGCCGATAAAGTGATACACCTCGACATCGCTGTCTTTGCCCCAATATATGTCGAAGTCGAGACCGGTGCGATCAGCCAGGTGCTTGAAACTCGCCATGTAGCCTATGGGAGCGTCGAGCCAGACATAGAAATACTTGCCGGGAGCATCCGGTATTTCGAACCCGAAATAAGGTGCGTCGCGGGAAATGTCCCACTCGCGTAGACCTTGGGTAAACCACTCGTCTAGCTTGTTAACGACCTCAGGCTGTAATTGGCCGCCACGCGTCCACGCCCGCAGCATCGGCTCGAAATCCTGCAGTTTAAAAAAGTAATGCTTTGATTCTTTGTAAACTGGTTTGGCGCCGGAGAGCACGGAAACAGGATTTTTCAACTCCGTCGGCGAGTAAGTGGCGCCACACACTTCGCACGCGTCACCGTACTGGTCTGGCGCACCGCACCGCGGGCATTCGCCCTTGATAAAGCGATCCGGTAGGAACATATTTTTGATCGGATCGAACGCTTGCTCGATCACGCGCGACGTAATGTGTCCGCCGGCCTTGAGGCGTTGGTAGATCAGCGTCGCGAATTGTCGATTTTCCTCTGAGTGGGTGGTGTAGTAATTGTCGAAGTCGACCGCGAAGTCAGTGAAATCGATCCGATGTTCCACCTCGAAGCGTTCGACTAATTCCTCGGGGCTGATGCCCTCGCTTTGCGCGCGCACCATGATCGGTGTGCCGTGGGCATCATCGGCGCAGACGTGGATGCAGTCGTGACCCCGCATTCTTTGGAATCTTACCCAGATGTCGCTTTGAATGTACTCGACGAGGTGCCCTACGTGGATCGGCCCATTTGCGTAGGGCAGGGCACTGGTGACCAGTATGCTGCGTTTTGTTTCCGCCATAGGTAGAACAATACAACGAAAAAAGGCCGCACCCTAGCGGGACGGCCAGAGTAATAAACGGTACCAGTTTTGTGGTAACCCGGCTACCTGGTGTTCTCAGCTCGCACTGCAACGTCTTCGGCCCTCATCGGTCTCGGGGATGTCGCCTGATGTGCGGTGGCGATGGCATGACTTTTGTTTGGACACGGTGTAGCATTTCGCCCCTTAATTAGCCTGTGCGTATCACGGTATTGGAGCATGAGATGACAGCGGTTTCTGAGTTACAAGTTGAAACGGCACTGAAGGAGGTGACTGACCCCTATCTGGAGCAGGACGTGGTCACCGCTAAGGCGGTAAAGAACATCGCCGTTGTCGACGGCAAGGCCGTGGTGGATGTGGTGCTTGGCTACCCCGCCAAGGGTTGGCAGAACGAGCTGGCGGGCATGTTAAAAGAGAGGGTCGCGGGGATCGCCGGCGTGACCGACGCCACAATCAATGTATCCTCCAAGATTGTTACCCATGCCGTGCAGAAGGGCGTGAAACCACTGCAAGGCGTCAAGAACATGATTGCGGTAGCGTCCGGCAAAGGCGGTGTCGGCAAGTCGACCGTCGCCGTCAACCTGGCGCTGGCGCTGTCGGCGGAGGGGGCGAATGCAGCGATACTGGATGCCGATATCTACGGCCCCAGCCAACCGCGCATGTTGGGCGTCAAGGCCAAGCCGGAGTCGAAGGACGGTCGCTCACTCGAGCCGATCACAAGTTACCACCTGCAAACGATGTCCATTGGTTTCCTCATCGAAGAGGAGACACCCATGATCTGGCGAGGACCTATGGTCACACAGGCGCTAGAACAGTTAATGAAGGATACGCGTTGGCACGACGTCGATTACCTAATTATCGACTTGCCACCGGGCACGGGCGACATTCAACTGACGCTCGCGCAGAAGGTACCCGTCAGTGGTGCCATTATCGTGACCACGCCACAGGATATTGCGCTCCTTGACGCGCGCAAGGGCTTGAAGATGTTCGAGAAGGTGGAGGTGCCCGTCCTCGGGATTATTGAAAACATGAGTACCCATATCTGCAGCAACTGCGGGCACGAAGAGCACATTTTCGGCGAAGGCGGGGGCATGCGAATGGCAGAGCAGTACAATGTCGACCTACTTGGCTCGATCCCGCTGGACATTCGTATACGCGAGGAGACCGATGGCGGCAGACCGACGGTTGTGGCCGATCCTGATGGTCGTATTGGCCAAATCTTCCGCGAGATCGGGCGTCGTGTGGCGGCCAAACTTTCGTTGAAGAAGAAGGACTTTTCCGGCGCTTTCCCCAATATTGTTATTCAGAATACGTGATGCGTGAGCCGTAGACGCGTGAACCGTGAAGTGTGAACTGTTAAAACACCAAGCCATGATTGACGGCTCACGTTTCACGACTTACGAGTTATAATTCACGACCCACCACTTACGAGATAATGACTATCAAGTCTGACAAGTGGATTCGGCGTATGGCCGACGAGCATGGCATGATCGAGCCGTTTGAATCGAGGCAAATAAAACAAAGCGGCGACAGTCGCGTGGTCTCGTTCGGCACGTCCAGTTACGGTTACGACATCCGTTGTTCAGAGGAATTCAAGATCTTTACCAATATTAATGCGGCGGTCGTCGACCCCAAGAACTTCGATGACAACAGCTTCGTCGACTTTCGTGGCGATGTGTGCATCATTCCACCGAACTCGTTTGCGCTGGCACGCACGGTGGAGTATTTCCGTATTCCACGAAACGTAATGACGATTTGCCTCGGCAAGTCGACGTATGCACGCTGCGGGATTATCGTTAATGTAACGCCGTTCGAACCGGAATGGGAAGGCTATGCGACGCTGGAGTTTTCTAATACGACACCCTTACCCGCAAAGATTTATGCAAACGAAGGGGTCGCGCAGGTGATCTTCTTTGAGGCCGATGAGGAGTGCGACGTCTCGTACAAAGACCGCGGCGGGAAATATATGGGACAGATCGGCGTTACGCTGCCAAAGACTTAGTCATTTCTAACGTTACCTGCCGGTAGACGCACCTAAAGGTACATAAGGCGCTACTCAGACTGAATATGCGCTTCGAGTCGGCACTCCGCCGTGAGTGAGTTAGTGACAAAGCACGTCTCCTTGGCTTTCTCCAGCAATCTCTGTGCTTTGGTCTGGTCAGTTCCCGATGGAACCCGGAGTGTCGCTGTCAAGACGACTGCCGTAAAGCGCGTTACACCATCAGCACGATCGAGAACGCCCTGCGCCTCGCACGCGAGGTCCCGCCAGTCGAGCTTTGAGGCCCGGGCAATGGCACGAAACGAAAGAATCATGCAGTCTGCGACGGCTGCTATCAACAACACCTCGGGTGACCACTCATCGCCTGAGCCGCCAAACTGTGCGGGCGGCGCGCTACGGATAGGAGGGACGTTCTCCGCTTCGAGCGTGACGGACCCCTGGGGCTCCGCGCTGGCCTTAGCTGTGTAGTAGTGGGGGTAGGTCGTCACGATTGTGAACCTCAAACGGTAGTGTTATGACGTGTTTTGGCCCAGCATCCTGTTAAGTTCGTCGTTACGCGCACTACGTATTATTGCAAGGACTTCACAGATGTACGGACTAATCTGCCGGTACGGTTCGATCCGCGGCCCACGCGCGAAGTGCGCCGATTTTTTCGGCCATTACAACCGACAGAGGTCGTGTTAAGCCGATTTCGGTGAGCATGAGATCCGTGTCAGGTGCGGTATTGTCGGCGTGTGCCGTGTACAAGGTGGAGACGATTGCTTGTTCGATTTCCGCACCGGAAAATCCCTCCGTGGCTTCGACCAAGCGTTTGATGTCGAAGTGTTTGGGATCAAGGTGGCGTTTCTCAAAGTGGATCGTGAAGATCTGCTTGCGCGTTTTGCGTGAGGGCAGATCTACGAAGAAGATTTCATCGAGCCGGCCCTTGCGAACGAGTTCTGCCGGCAATGCATCAATGTTATTAGCGGTGGCAACGATGAATACCGGCGTTTTATTTTCCGCCATCCATGTCAGAAACGTACCCATCACGCGGTGTGACGTACCACCGTCATAGTCACCTGTCGATAGACCCTTCTCGATCTCATCGATCCATAGAACACAAGGCGCCATCACTTCGGCAGTCTTGAGGGCCTCGCGCAAGTTCCGCTCTGTCTCCCCGATAAATTTGTTATACAGCGTTGCCAGATCAAGTCGCAGGAGCGGCACGCCCCATACACCAGCCACTGCCTTCGCGGCCAGACTCTTGCCGCATCCCTGCACACCGACCAAAAGAATGCCTTTTGGCATATCAAGTCCAGCCAGACGCCCGCGCTCGTTGAAGGCTACCTTTCGTTTTTCAAACCAATCTTTCAGGGTAGCAAGACCGCCGACTTCGGAGAACTTCGCGGTGTCGTATTCGAATGACACAATCCCATCTTGGCTTAGCAGGTCGTGTTTGGCCTTCCTTATTTTAGACAAGTCATGACCCGTAATCGCTCCGTCATCATAGATCGCACCGCGAATAAGCCGTTTAGCATCACCCTCGGTAAGACCTAAAAGGTTGCGCACGAGTAGATCCAACGTCTGCGGATCGGTCTTTACTTTCTCACCGGGATTAGCGCGTGACCACGCATTGGCTTCAGCGACGATCAATTTTTTCAGTGCCTCACTGTTGGGAAGTCGCAGGACAAAACGCGCGCAAAACTTTCTCAGCTCAGGTGGTGTTTCGAGACTGTGACTGATGAGCAACAACGTATGGCCTAGTTTGTTGTAATTCTGAGCGATTTCTTTTAGGTAGCGCACATGGATGGGGTCTTCGAGATAGGGATGAAAGTCGAAAAGCAGATACACGCCGGGCTTGGTGGTGGCTTTGATCTGCGCCAGTAACTCGGCTGGTTTGGCGTTGTGTTTTTGCGGGTTGAAACCCGCTTCCAGTCGCTGGAGACCCTCGGTCACCGTCCATTTGTAGAGCGGTTTGCCCAAACGAGCAACGATGCGCTTGCAAAGTTCGACGACGCGCGCCTCTTCCTGCGATTCGATGACAATGATGGGGACGCGTGACTTTATGTTGAGTTCAAGGTCGTGACTATCGGGCATCACAGGGCTCGCTGCGCATGGTACTTAGGTAAATATAGAAGAGAAGCGCAACCGCAGAAAGGAACGCCCTCAGTGCTCCAATCTGCTGAACTGCCACCAGGGCAGCCGGCGGAGCGCTGACTGATGACGGGCAAAGTCGAACAGATTATCCACGGTCAGGGCGATAGGTTCGACGGGGGGCAGCTGGGTTTCGGCAAGCGATGCAAGCCGTCGAACGCGTTCTTCGGATTTCGGGTGTGTGCTTAAAATCCAGGAATCCGGGGCACGTCGGCCGGGCATCAGGATGCGCCTGAGCCAATTTCCTTGATAGCGATCGAGTTTTTTCAAGGCCAACGCAAGCCCAATGGGATCGCCGGTTATCTCCGCCGCGTCCAAATCGGCATCGAATTCACGCGTGCGTGATAGCGCGAGCTGCAGCAGCATGCTTACCGTGGGCGCGAATATCAGCAGCACAATGGCGAACCAGGAGATACCGCCGCGACCCATCAGAATCAATGGCAGATTGATAAACAGCAAGAGCTGTCCGAGCAGCGAGAACATGCCTGTCAGGCGGCTGACCGAATCGGCCAGCGTCATTACCCACATATCGTTATTACGCACATGACTGATCTCGTGCGCCAGCACACCAGTCAGCTCACGCTGTGTCAGATTGCGAAGAAGTCCATCGGTAACCGCAATCATCGCTTGCTCACGATTGCCGACGGTAAAGGCATTCATCATTTGCGCAGGGATGTAGTACAGCTGTGGTAGGTGTGGCAATTTCGCTCGCCGGGCCAGCATTTCCACCAATGTGTACAGACCTGGCGCGTCACCGAGGCCGAGTGGACGCGCCCCGTATAATCGCAGCGCCAGGCGCGGCGACGCCCGCGGACTCAGTACCAACACAACTACGCCAATCACCGCGGCCCAGACGATGCCCTTGGCGCCGGCAATCAACCAACCCAGTAACCCCACAAGGCCGGCCATGCCGCCCAGTAAAAGTGTCGACTGAAACAGGTTGTTCAGTTTATGCGCGCGCAGTTGCTCTCGGTTCATCTATTTATCGTCGATAAACGACTGTTTTGTCGTATTGCACAGGGCTTCTAATTGAATGGTGCTTCTCTTGCGTACTTTCAAGCAGCCGCGGGCGGCAGAGGAGCTTCTAAAACGGCAATGTCAAATCTGCGCGCAGCCCGGTGATGAGCGCCCGGAACTGATCCTGGATGCGTTTGAGTGCTGCTTGAGTCGTCCCCTCGAAGCGAAACACCAGGACGGGCTGTGTGTTCGAGGCGCGCACGAGACCGAATCCATCATCGAAATCCGCACGCAGGCCATCGATCGTCGTAACCTTCGCGTCAGCAAAACTCGCCTGCTTCACCAGCTCCTTGATGAACGCATGGTGTTCGCCCTCTGCCATTTGCAGGTGCAGCTCCGGGGTGTTAACGGTGTCGGGAAGGGCGGCGAAGATTTCTGCGGGCGCACGCTCGTCCCGAGAAACAAGCTCTAAGAGTCTTGCGGCGCCATAGATCGCGTCATCGAAACCGTACCACCGCTCCTTGAAAAAGACATGGCCGCTCATCTCACCCGCAAGCAAGGCCTTATCTGATTCTCTGAGCTTTGCTTTGATAAAGGAATGACCTGTCTTCCATATCACCGGTTTGCCACCCGCTTCGCGGATGACGCTCTCGAGGGCACGTGAACTCTTGACGTCATAAACGATTTCGGCACCGGGATGACGCGACAAAACGTCACGCGCGAAGAGAATCATCTGTCGGTCTGGCCAAATGATGTTGCCATCCGGTGACACCACCCCCAAGCGGTCGCCATCACCGTCGAAGGCAATGCCTAGGTCGACCGGGCGCCTTTTCACTGCGGCGATAAGATCCTGTAAGTTTTTCGGTTGACCTGGGTCAGGATGATGGTTGGGGAAATGACCATCGACTTCGCAGTAGAGCTCTTCCACGTTGCACCCGAGCCTGCGCAAAAGCTCCGGCGCCACCGCGCCGGCAACGCCGTTACCGCAGTCAACGATAACTTCCATTGCCCGTGCCAGCTTGACATCGGCGGTGACCCGGTCGAAGTACGCTTCACGAACGTCGGTTTCGCTGATGCGCCCCTGTCCATTGACCAGGTCGTTCTCAAGCACTCGCCGCCGCAGTTCTTGAATGGCTTCGGCTGCCAGTGTCTCGCCTGCAAGCACTATCTTGAGACCGTTGTAGTCTGGTGGGTTGTGGCTGCCGGTGACGCTCACACCGGAATGCGTGCCCAAGTGATGGGTGGCAAAGTACAGTACCGGTGTCGGCACCATGCCGATATCAGTAACATCGCAGCCCGCCGCGGCGAGCCCTCGACTCAACGCCTGCACCAAGCTTGGGCCTGAGAGACGCCCGTCGCGTCCCACCGCTACCGCATTTTGTTTACGGGCGCGTGCCTCACTACCAATCGCGTGGCCGATGCGCTCGACGATGGTCGGCGTGAACGTGCGTCCAACAATGCCACGGATGTCGTAGGCCTTAAAGATCTCGGTGGGAAGCTCGGCCGCTTGACTACGATCCGGAGAAGGATTTTCACGCACAGACATCTCGTATGTTCCTTTAAGCGAGCGAACGCCGTGGACTACTTTCGTCCGGTGTGGCCGAAGCCACCACCACCACGACCGCTTTGACTAAAATCCTGGACGACCTCAAGGTCGGCCTGCACCACCGGCACGAACACCATTTGCGCGATGCGATCTCCGGGTTCAACCACAAAGTGTTCGCCCCCGCGGTTCCAGCAGGAGACGAATACCTGCCCCTGATAATCAGAGTCGATGAGGCCGACCAGATTGCCGAGGACGATCCCGTGCTTATGACCGAGACCGGAACGCGGCAACAACACCGCCGCTAGCTTGGGGTCGGCGATGTGAATAGCGATGCCCGTTGGAATGAGGTGCGCCTCACCCGGGTCGACCCTGATGTGCTCGTCGATGCAGGCAATGAGATCAACGCCGGCAGAACCATCGGTGGCGTACTGCGGTAGCAGAAATTCCTTACCGATGCGCGAGTCGAGTATCTTGAGCTGTACCTTTTGCATGGTACTTTTCCGCTATATGCTGAATCAATGCGCGCGCGAGCCGGGCCTTATGTTGCCGAGGTAACGCGATGCTCCCATGCTTATCGACAAGAAGCAGGCGGTTGTGGTCCGATTCAAATCCTTCGTTCTGCACACTGACGTCATTGGCGGCTATCAGGTCAACACCCTTCTTGGATAATTTCGCGCGCGCGCGAGTTTCGAGCGCCTCGGTCTCAGCGACAAAACCCACCGTGAACGGTGCAGGCGACAGCGCCGTCACCGCTGCGAGGATGTCCGGGTTTTTGACGAGTTCGATGGTCATAGTGTCCGCCCGTTTTTTTATTTTGTGCGCCGCCGCGCTTGCCGGACGATAGTCAGCCACAGCGGCGACAGCGATGAAGATATTTATATCGTGGATACGTGCATGGACCGCCTCATACATGCCCTGCGCACTAGTCACGCGCACCGTTGTTGCACGTTCGGGGTCCGCCAAGCTTGTCGGGCCGGAGATAAGCGTCACGCGTGCGCCTGCCTCGGCCGCGGCTTCGGCGACCGCATAACCCATTTTGCCTGAGCTGCGGTTCGTGATCCCACGGACGGGGTCGAGCGCTTCCCATGTTGGCCCCGCGGTGACCATGACTCGCAGGTCAGCCAACACGCCGGTTGCGAAGAGCTCGGTCGTTAGCGTGACGATTTGCGTCGGCTCTAGCATGCGCCCCGGGCCGGTCTCATCACATGCTTGTGCCCCTTCTGCGGGCCCGAAAATTCGAATACCGTTCTTTTTGACGGTGGCCAAGTTGCTCTGTGTAGCCCGGTTTTCCCACATCTGCCGGTTCATGGCGGGTGCCAATGCGACCGGCGCTTCTGTGGCGATACAAAGCGTGCTGAGTAGATCATCCGCACGACCGTGGGCCACCTTGGCAATGAAATTCGCACTCGCTGGCGCAACAAGCACACAATCAGCCCAGCGCGCGAGCTCGATGTGACCCATGCCTGACTCGGTTTCGGCGTCGAGCATGTGCAGGTGCGCAGGGTTACCACTGACCGCTTGCATCGTCAGTGGGGTAATAAACTCGGTGGCAGCGTGTGTCATAACGACACGGACCTCGGCGCCAGCATCGCGCAGACGGCGGGCGAGATCGGCGCTTTTGTAGGCGGCGATACCACCGGTAATGCCCAGCACAAGGCGTTTATTGACGAGCGATGCCATGTGGTACAGTTTACTTGTCCCCTGCCACATGACACAAACTCACACGGAGTCTTGCATGTCAATAGCCGATTGGCCCGCAGACGAGCGACCCCGAGAAAAACTCCTGCAGCGCGGGCCGGAATCCCTTTCCGACGCGGAACTCTTGGCCATATTCTTGCGCACTGGTGTTTCCGGGAAGAGTGCGGTCGATCTGGCGCGCGAGCTGCTTACTCGGTTTGGCAGTCTCCGGGAGCTGCTTGTCGCGGAGCGCGATGCGTTTTGCTCGACGCCCGGCCTTGGACAAGCGAAGTATGTGCAACTCCAGGCGGCAGTGGAAATGAGTCGCCGCCATTTAGGCGAGACGCTGCAGCGGGGACGCATGCTTGCTTCGCCCAGGGATACAGAGATGTACCTGCACGCGCGGCTTGGTGATCGTGAGCAAGAGGTTTTCTGCTGTTTGTATCTCGATAACCGTCATCGCGTGCTGGCGTTCGAGGAGCTGTTCCAGGGTACGATAGATGGCACAGCCGTGTATGCCCGCGAAGTCGTCAAGCGCGCACTTTTCCATAATGCAGCGGCGGTTATTCTTGCCCATAATCACCCGTCTGGCGTGGCCGAGCCCAGCCAAGCGGACCAAATATTAACCGCGCGGCTGAAGGAGGCACTTGCTCTCGTTGAGGTACGTGTATTGGATCACTTCGTCATTGGGGATAGGCAGATGGTCTCGTTCAGCGACCGGGGGCTCATATAGAACTGCAGGCGGGTACCCCTTGACATATAATTTTGGTATAAAGCAGCGCCAGCTTTTTTCGAAGCTGCAGTAGCTATCTTAGGGAGTAACGAAAGTGGCTAAAGTGTGTCAGGTCACCGGCAAGCGCGCCATGAGCGGCCATCACGTGTCACATGCCAATAATAAGACCAAGCGTCGTTTTCTACCTAACCTCCATGATCGGCGTCTGTGGGTGGAGAGCGAGAAGCGTTGGGTGCGCTTGCGGGTGTCAAGCCAGGGCCTGCGCATCATTGACAAGAAGGGTATCGACGCTGTGCTCGCCGAGATGCGCGACCGTGGCGTAAAGGTGTAATGCAGTTGACGTGAGGTGGCCTACGATGGCTGTACGTGAGAAGATCAGACTCGTTTCTAGTGCTAATACTGGGCATTTCTATACGACGACAAAGAATAAACGCAAGATGCCCGAGAAGTTGGAGGTCAAGAAGTTCGATCCGGTCATTCGTAAGCACGTGATCTACAAAGAGGCCAAAATCAAGTGATTGGCTATTGTGTTTGGGGTTATCAACAATGCCCGGCATAGCCGGGCATTGTTTTGCTGTAGGTGCTAACGACGACGTTGAGCACCGCATGGTCTATGCTTTTCAGTAGGCGCCGCTATGTACAAGCACTTGTTTTTATGGCATAAATATAGTGCTGTCGTGCAGTCACTACAGGATTCAGCCGTGTATGCGTTAAGTCAGCAGGTATTGCGAACTGATGTCTCGGGAATGCCACTCGAATGGATAGACTTTCGGGAAGCGGTTCGTGTTTACCATTTGGGACAGGTTGTGTACACGTGCGGCGTGCTGTTATACCGGGTGCGCGGCGGTTACAACGCAATCAGCGGACGGCGCAGCGTCGTTGAGGTCAACAGCATTGTCGCCACGCACGGCGACACCCATGCGCTGCTGAAGGCGCGCGAGCACTACGTACCCCCTTTGAGTAACCGGGCCTTGTTCGCCCGCGATGCCCATCTGTGCATGTATTGTGGGGGCCAGTTTCCGGCGCGCGGACTCTCTCGCGATCACATCAAGCCGCTGAGCATGGGCGGTACCGACACCTGGAATAACGTCGTCACCGCCTGTCGGCGATGCAACAATCACAAGGCCGGTCAAACACCCGAGCATGCAAGCATGGAGCTACTGGCCGTGCCTTTTGTGCCGACGCACGCCGAGTACGTGTTCCTGCAAGGCAAGCGCGTCTTGGCCGATCAGATGGAGTTCCTGCTGGCGCATTTTCCGCGCACAAGTCCGTTACATCAACGCCTGTCAAAGACAATCGAGAACTAGTGACAGGCGCGGGTTACGCCTTGTTAATTGCAAACGGGGTATGCTCAAGCCCCGGCGTGGGCGACGGAATAGGTGCGAAGCTTGTGGGAAAAGTCGCGCAGCGCCTGAATGCCTGTTGCCTCGGCCTGCCGACACCACTCTTCCAACGCTTGCAGTAACGGCTCGGGGCTCACAGCCGAGCGCTCCCAGATATCTTGGAGCTTTTTCTTCATGGCGTACACAGTCTCTAGCGGTTTGTTAAGCTCCAACGCCTGTGTCAACCACTTGCGGCTGGCTTCATCGAGCAAGATTCCCTCTCGAATCAGGGAGCGCTTGGCGCGTTTGAGCATTAACCAACCTTCCATGTCAGTCGAGCTCGCCTTTTTTAGTTCCTCGCGGTAAACGCGTTTCATGACATCGTGGCCGAAGCGAGCCATGACTTGGAAGCGGTTGGCGATAACCGCCTTGACCGTCTCGAGATCGCAGGTCTGTTTGTCAGCGACAAATGCTGGCTTCGGTGGCACCTTTTTGACCGTCGCGAGTCCCAGCTTTGTCAGTACGCGCACGTATATCCAGCCGAGATCGATCTCCCACCACTGCGTGGAGAACTTGGCAGAGCTTGGATAGGTATGGTGATTGTTGTGCAGTTCCTCCCCACCGATGATGATACCCCAGGGAACGATATTGCGGCTGGCATCGGCGAGCTCAAAGTTACGATAACCTGCCCAGTGTCCGATACCGTTGATGACACCAGCGGCCCAGAATGGCTGCCAGAGCACTTGCACGAGCCAGATGAGTACTCCCGCGATGACGCCGAATAGTAGGAGATCGATCACCAGCATGATAGATATGCCCAGCCATTCGCACCGTGTATATACGTGCCGCTCCAGCCAGTCGTCCGGGGTGCCGTGGCCGTACTTCGGCAGTGTTTCCGGGTCGCGCGCGGCTGCACGATAAAGGAACACACCAAGCCATAGTACCCTGTTGATACCCACCTGCTGGGGGCTATGCGGGTCTTCCGGAGTTTCAACCTTGGCGTGATGTTTGCGATGAACCGCAACCCACTGCTTGGTGATGGTACCGGTGGTCAACCACAACCAGAAGCGGAAGAAGTGGCTTGCGGCGGGGTGTAGATCAAGAGCCTTGTGGGCTTGATAGCGGTGCAGATAGATCGTAATGCTGGCGATCGTGATGTGCGTTAAACCAAGGGCGGTTAGCGCATAGCCCCACCAGGATAGCTCAATCAGGCCTGCAAACATGAATGCGATATCCCCCTCGCAGTGCGTCTGTATGGTGTCAGTATAGTCAACGGCGGATAAGGACTATAGTTATGTTTTTCTGTGTGTCGGGGTAGCTGATCATTAGTCCCACGATCTATTCTAACGAGATTAGGTGCCTGCGTGAACCGCCATCAGGTCAGCACCGGTAAACGCTGTCCGTTTGTGGGCACTGCAACATGTGCCCAGCGCGCTTGCACGCGAGGCGGGTCCCAGGATGAGTAAACCGCACCCGTGTGCCGATCCCCTGAGGTTTGGATTACCACGACGGAGGCAAGCACTTGGCGAGACCGGTCACCCCGCTATTGGCGGTAGACATCATCATCGAGTTTGTTGACCGGCCCGGGCGGCCGATCATCCTGATTTGGCGCAAATACCCGCCGTCGGGCTGGGCACTGCCGGGGGGTTTTGTGGATGTTGGCGAGACAGTAGAGGCGGCCGCCGTTCGGGAAGCCCGCGAGGAGACGACGCTCAATGTGACGCTTAAAGCCCTGCTGGGATGCTATTCGGATCCCCACCGAGACTCCCGGGGTCACACCGCCTCTCTGGTGTTTATCACCGAGGCGCGCGGCGACCCGCAGGCACGCGACGATGCGGCGGCGCTCGAGATCTTCGCGGCTGATGCGCTTCCCGCTGAGCTCGCGTTCGATCATGCGCAGATCCTGGAGGATTATCTGCGCTATCGTGAGACAGGCGCAGGGCCGGCACCGCTGATGCCTTGAGCGCGCACCACCGGGCTGATCTCAGGCCGGCTGTGGATTAACCAGCCCCTGCTCAGGACGCAGCTCGCCGTCTAGCAGAACCCGTCCACCGTGTATCTGCAGCCGTCCCTCGGCGAACCAACGGATCGCTTGTGGGTAAATGCGATGTTCTTGTTTGAGGACACGGTCGGCGAGTGCCTCGGGCGTATCGCTTGCGTGCACGGGCAACACGGCCTGAATAATGATCGGACCCGCATCGAGCGCAGCCGAGACGAAGTGCACGGTCGCGCCGTGTTGTGTGGCGCCGCTCTCAAGCGCCCGCGCATGCGTGCCGAGCCCCGGGAATTCCGGCAGTAGCGATGGGTGTATGTTCATCAGGCGTCCCGCGTAGTGATTAACAAAAGCCTCACCTAACACACGCATGAAGCCCGCCAGCACCACGAGTTGCGGGGCGTATTCGTCTATGAGTTGCATCAACGCGTGGTCGTAGTCGGCACGGCTGGCAAATGCTCGATGATCGAGCACACCTGTCGGGATACCAGCGTTACGCGCACGCACGAGGCCGTACGCATCGGATTCATTGCTGATGACAGCGCGGATTGTGATTGGCAGTTGTCGTGTACTCGTTTGATCGATAATGCTTTGCAGATTGCTCCCCCGTCCGGAAACCAACACGACCGTGGGTAAGCGCTGCCGACTCATTTTATGACCACCCGTTCATCGTCGACCTGGGTTGACGTGCGACCGATAACGAACGCGGTCTCGCTCGATTGCTGCAATACGTCAAGCGCGTGTTGTTTGTTCGCTGCGCTCACAACCACGACCATACCGATGCCACAGTTAAATGTCCGGTACATCTCGGCGTCTTCGATATTGCCATTATCCTGGAGCCAATCGAAGATCGCCGGGCGTGACCAGCGGCGTGGGTCAATGACGGCACTAATGCCGGCGGGTAGGACGCGCAGAAGATTGCCCGCGAGCCCACCGCCCGTGATGTGGGCCATGGCATGTACCGGGAGCGCCTGCGTCAAGCGTAGCAGCGGCTGCACATAGATCCGCGTCGGTGTCAGCAACACCTCACCGAGGGGACGGTGGTCAACCGATTCGTCCAGCGACACACGACGCGTTTCGATGATCTTTCGGATGAGCGAATAACCGTTCGCGTGCGTGCCGTCGGAGGCAATCCCTACCACGATGTCATTTGCGGTGACCGCGGATCCATCGATAATTTTGGTGCGTTCAACCACACCGACTGCAAACCCTGCAAGGTCGAAGTCAGCGTCGGCATACACACCCGGCATTTCCGCGGTCTCGCCGCCGATCAGCGCCATCCCGGCGAGACGACAGCCGGTGCCGATGCCCTCGATGATGGCGGTTGCGATACTGGTATCGAGGTGCCCAGTGGCGAGGTAGTCAAGGAAGAACAGGGGCTCGGCGCCTTGGACGATAATGTCGTTGGCGCACATCGCCACAAGGTCGATGCCGATGGTGTTATACCGATTCAGCTCAATTGCAAGCTTAAGTTTTGTGCCGACGCCATCCGTGCTGGCTACCAGCACGGGTTGCTGGTAGCGCTCCGTCGGGAGCTGAAAACAACCGCCAAACCCGCCAAGCTGACCGAGCACGCCGGGACGGGCGGTTGCCGCCGCAATCGGCTTAATGGTTTCGATCAGGGCGTCGGCCGCGTCTATATCGACGCCAGCAGCACGATAGGTTAAGGAGGTTGTGCGGGATTTGCTCACGTAAGCCTTTGCGATAGAAGAACCTATAGTAGGACGCCCCCTCAAGAGTGTAAACCTTGACTTCAAACGTGCGCTTGCATAGCGTGCGCCGATGGCGGGCAAGATGCCGCTATTGCATAGCGTTTTGGCGGGTACGCGCAGGCGCACGTGCGTGATCTTGTCTGCCCCGTATTGTTCTGGATAAATGCGCACTGAAGATGAGATTACATTATCTGCCGAATGCGATAACGCTGTTTCGTATTGGCCTGGTTCCGGTATTTATCTTGGCGCTGGAAGCAGGTAATTATGTGGAGGCGCTGGTTGTGTTTGTCCTAGCCGGTCTATCCGACGGTTTAGATGGATTTATTGCCAAGCGCTATAACCTAGTCACGCGGCTGGGCACGATCCTCGACCCGCTGGCGGACAAAATTCTGTTGGTCAGCGCCTACATCATGTTAACGATACTGGGCCACTTACCACTCTGGCTGGTCCTCACCGTGGGTTTTCGCGACCTGATGATTGTCGCCGGTTACCTGATCTACACTTCGCTGATAGCTTCCGTGCAAATGCCCCCGACCTATCTGAGCAAATTTAACACTTTCTTGCAGCTTGCCTTGGTCATCGTAATTCTGGTAACACAGGCGAGTTTTCTACCTTTGTCCAAGCTCGTATATTACCTGGTCTATGCGGTATTCTTGACGACCGTCGGCAGCGGTTTGCATTACCTTTGGATCTGGGTGGTCAAGCGAGAGCCCGAGACGGCACCCACGTCGAAACAAACCGGCGAATAGCCGATAGCAGCGAACCTAATCGGTGTTCCGCCCCTTGGCGTGCTACCCCATGAAGCAGCAGCTTCCGCTTAATAACATAAGGCTCAAAGACAGCGCGTCGTTTGATAACTTCTATGCCACGTGCAACCGCGAACCGGTCGAGCAGCTCATCAAAACCGTCCGCACTGTGGTTGATGGGCAACGAGCTAAAGAGCGACTGCTCTATTTTTGGGGTGAGGCTGGTTCGGGCAAGACACATCTTCTGCAAGCTGCTTGTCAGCTGGCGCAAGCACAGGGCGAGGCGCGGGCGGCCTATATACCGCTTGCCGAGTGCGCGCGACTGTCCCCTCAGATTCTGGAGGAGTTAGAAAACGTCACCTTCGTGTGCATCGATGATTTGCGTCATGTCTGCGACGACCTGGCGTGGGAGACGGCGCTGTTCACGCTGTGTGAGCGGTCGCGCAGTCACGCGCGCGTATTGATTGTCGCGGACCGCATGTCTCCCATGAATCTTGGACTGAAAATGCCTGATCTGACAACGCGCCTGTCTTGGGGCCTTGTGTATCAACTGCAACCATTGACGGAGCAGGCAAAGCTCGCTGCCATTCGTCTGCGCGCGCGCAATCGCGGCTTTGAGATGTCAGAAGACGTTGTGCGCTACGTACTGAGGCGTTATCCCCGTGATACTCGATCACTCTTTGATCTGTTGGAACGTATCGACCGGACGTCGCTTGCGCGCAAACGGCGCGTCACGATTCCCTTCATTCGCGAGCTTGAGTGATGCGATGGCGGCCATGAGCGGCGCTCATGAGTCTGGCCGGTTCGTCAACAGGGCCTTGGCTACCTGCGCCAGGCGCGTACCGAGCGCTTGGCACAGTGCCTTCTCGTCGGCACTCAACGGCTTGTCACTGTCGACGCCGCCGACGTGACTCGCTCCATAGGGCGTGCCGCCGGTGGTGGTATGCATAAGCGCAGGCTCGCTGTAGGGTAGACCAACGATGACCATACCGTGGTGCATAAGTGGCAGCATCATGGACAGTAATGTCGTTTCTTGTCCGCCATGCATGCTGGAGGAGGCGGTAAAAACGGCGGCGGGTTTGCCAGCGAGATTGCCCGATAACCACAGCGCGCTAGTGCTGTCTATGAAATGCTTCAACGGTGCTGCCATGTTGCCAAAGCGTGTGGGACTGCCGAGCGCCAAGCCGGCGCATTCCTTAAGGTCGTCAAGGGTTACGTACGGTGCCCCTTGATCGGGAACGCTGTTCGCGGTAGCGATCGTGGTGGGTGAGACCGCTGGGACAGTGCGCAGGCGCGCCTGCATAGGCTCGACTTTGCCGATGCCACGCGCGACATGTTGGGCCATTTCCGCTACCCCACCGTAGCGGCTGAAGTACAAGACGAGGATGTCGGTCATGAATTAACCAAAGGGCCGTATGGAGATGGTTCGCCCCCGAATCCGGCCCGTAGAACGCCATGAAAATGCGGGTTTCTTGGCACTACGTTCCCGACGAGCTTTCTTGACAGTGTATACATAGAGGCAGATACTTTGTACTATTAATTGTGCGGTTAGCCTGCGCCTGAAAAGAACAGAGAGTCTAAGGAGATAGCTGACGATGAGAAATCTTGACGGCGGATTGAAAGTAATGTTAGTGGGTATCGTGTTGGCCGTGGCGAGCGGATGCGCGACGAAGCCGGTGGAGCAGGCTCCGGAGCCGGACACGCCCCCGGCCGCGAAGGAGGCGATGCCTGAGCCGGAACCCCAACCCGAGCCAGAGCCGATGGTGACACCCACGCCGGCCGCGGAGCCAGAAATGCGGGTTGTCGAGGAGGAGGGCTTGACCACTTACACTGTCGTGAGCGGCGACAACCTGTGGGATATCTCGAGTTACCGCGTGATCTACGGCAATCCTTATCAGTGGCCATTGATTTACAAAGCGAATACCGATCAGATCGACGATGCGGACCTTATCTTTCCTAACCAGGTGCTGGTGATTCCGCGTGACTCGTCAGCGTCCGAAATCGACGCAGCGATCCACCATGCGCGGAACCGCGGAGCGTGGACACTTGGCGTCGCCGAGGAGTCGGACCTCGCGTACTTAAATCAGTAAGCGCCGCATCCTGTCAGAAGCGGTTTCGCTTGTGTCCAGCAAGGGCCCCAATGGGGCCCTTGCTATTTTCACAAAGCGTTGCGCTCGGTGGGCGTACCGGCGTGAGACGTGCGTGGATAGAGGCGTGAACGAAGGAGTTCCTGACAGGCGATGCAATCGCGAACGTTTTGGATCGTCGTAACATTGCTATGTTACTCGGCAATGGTTGCAGGCGAGCTCGTGCGTCCGGATGTGTTTCGTATCGCCTGGCATACACCGTCGGGACAGCCCTTCGAGTGGTTTTATAGCCTTGTGTGGTTTGTTTTTGGCATGCTCCTACTGGGCGCCGTGACACGCCTTTTGCGCGAGGTGAGCCCCACGCTGTGGCGGCCCGTCATGCTCTGTGTGGGTGCCGGCCTGGCCTTGGCGCAGCGATGGATCATCGAGATCACGGTGGGTACGCCAATTAGTGCCGACACATGGCTCGCTGCCGTCCTTGGGTTAGCCGTCGCGGCGGTGCTGGCACGTGTGTTGCCACGCCCATTCTTGTCGCGCTGGTATGGTGTTAAGAAGTAAAAAGAGATTAGCGGTTCCCCGTCCCCCAGACGCGTGCTCCCGATCGGGCTTGTCGTCAGCTGTCATTACACCGTCGCACGGCATGAAGACGTTCGCAAATTTTCTTACGGCTGTCGGGTGAGGTGATAGCGGTATGGGTCGTTGCAAGCGTTTCCTGGTCTCGGGTCAAGTGCAGGGCGTCTTCTTTCGCGCATCGACGCAGGACACCGCAAGGCGGTTGGGTTTGTGCGGGTTTGCCAGGAATCTCGCGGACGGGCGCGTAGAGGTGGTGGCCTGTGGTGAGCCATCGCGGTTGGCGGAGCTGGAAGACTGGTTATGGCAAGGACCGCCCTATGCCCGGGTTAGCAATGTCGTTTCCGAGGACATCGCCGCGCGTGCATACGCGGATTTCGAAACACGATGATGGTGTGCCTATTGCGGAAACCAGCGTGTGTTCCAGAGGTGAAACACACGCGCGGGGTAGCCGCGGTTCCCTAGACTCCCGTTGTAGCGTGCCAGCGCACGCACGCGGTTACCGTTCTCCTTGTCCATGTAGTAGCGCAATATCGTACACCCATAGCGAAGGTTGGTATTGACCTCGAACAGGTTGTCGTCAGGCCTGCCAATCTCGCGGAGCCAGAAGGGCATAATCTGCATCAGCCCGCGCGCGCCCGCGCGTGAGATGGCAAAGTGATCAAAGTTGCTTTCTACCTCGATGACCGCGAGCACGAGCTCTGGTTTCAAGTTGGCGCGTGTGGCCTCGCGATGAACGGCTTTCAGCAGGTTGACCCGAAACGCAACGTCCGAGACCTTCTCTTCAAGGCGCTGCGACATGTCCGCCAACCACACCCAGGCGTCGAACCGGTCCTGGAACCCGCCAGCCTGCTTCGCGGCTTGTTCCAGCAAGGCCCGAAGCTCCGGATCGATGCGCTGTTCCGCCGCCGCAAACGCTGCCTGCATCCCGGCTAACCAGACCACTAACGCAAGCAACCGTGCCTGTTGTCCCACCATCATTTGTGCGGCAAATTTGCTGTAGTCATTATTATTCAAGCATAGTTCCCGGCGGTCCCCATGCCAGTAGCGCTTGTGGCATTGTACTCTACAATGCCATCGGCCATAGGGGTTGAGCAAATCGGTGAACGCTGACGATCGAAAATGGGATACGCGTTATCGGCAAGCCGCCGAGCCGTCGGCGCCCGCACGCGTTTTGGTGGAGAACGTACACTTGTTGCCCCAGGACGGCACGGCGCTCGACCTCGCCTGTGGCCTGGGCGCGAACGCGCTGTTGCTGGCGGAACGGGGTCTGGAGGTCTTTGCCTGGGATAGCTCGGCGGTTGCCATCGAAAAACTACAAACGCGTGCCCGTGCGTGTGATCTGCCGGTTCACACCGAGGTGCGCGATGTGGTGGCGCACCCACCGGAACACGCTCGGTTTGATGTCATTGTGGTGAGTCGTTTTCTGGATCGGCGGCTCACGTCCCACCTGATGGCGGCGTTGCGCCCGGGCGGTCTGTTGTTCTATCAGACCTTTACGCGCATACGGGTGGACGCTAGTGGTCCGAGCAACCAGGACTATCTCCTGGCGGACAACGAGCTGCTGTCGTTATTTCGCCCGTTGCAAGTGCTGGTTTATCGCGAGGAGGGGCGGGTGGGCGATCTAAGTCACGGCTTTCGTGGTGAAGCGATGCTCGTCGCAAGGAAGGTGAACTAACGGTTGATCAGGGTCCGCAACCGATCGACCGCCTGATCGAGCGGCAACTCACGTGGCTTCTTTTCCCGGCGTGACTTGTACTCAATCATGCCTTTGCGTAAACCGCGTTCCCCAATGACCACACGGTGTGGGATGCCGACCAAGTCCATGTCTGCGAACATCACACCGGGGCGTTCGTCGCGGTCGTCGAGCAGGACCTCGATCCCGGTATCGGTGAGCTCGCGGTAAAGTCTTTCGGCGCGCTCTGCCACCGCACGTGTCTTGTGCATGCCGATCGGCACCAGGGCCAGCGCAAACGGCGCGATCGGTTGTGGCCAGATGATGCCGTGCTCATCGTGATTTTGTTCGATCGCTGCCGCGACCACACGCGTAACGCCGATACCGTAGCAGCCCATGGGCATCACCACGGCCTGACCCCCCTCATCGAGCACGGTGGCATTCATGCTTTTGCTGTACTTGGTGCCGAGCTGGAAGATATGGCCAACCTCGATGCCGCGACGAATAATGAGCTGACCATCGCAGCGTGGACAGGGATCACCCTCAACGACATTGCGTATATCGGCCGCTTCCGGTTCAGGCAGATCCCGACCCCAGTTAACATTACGCAGGTGCTTGTCGTTCTTGTTGGCGCCGCAGACAAAGTCAGCCAGGCGGGCGGCACTGAGGTCGGCGATAATCGGGATCTCAAGACCGACTGGACCAATCGAGCCCGGCTCGCTTCCGGTGGCGCGCTCCACCTCCTCGGGTGTTACGAACACCAACGGTTTCACCACCAAGGGCAGCTGTTCTGCCTTGTGCTCGTTAAGTTCGTGATCGCCCCGGACGATCAACGCGATGGGGCCATTCTCACCGTGCACGAGCAATGTCTTTACCGTCTGTGCCGGATCGATTTTGAGGAACTGACTGACGGATTCAATCGTGTGCTGGCCTGGCGTGTCGACGGTTTCCATAGCGCTAGACGGCGCGCGGCGCTCCACTTCTGGTAGGCGCGCGACCGCCATCTCCACATTCGCGGCGTAGTCACCCTGCGAACAGCTGGCAATAGCGTTTTCTCCGGAATCGGCGAGTACGTGAAACTCATGCGACACGTTACCGCCGATAACGCCACCATGGGCCTCCACCACCGAAAATTCGAGCCCCATACGCGTGAAGATCTGCGAATACGCGTCATGCATGACCTGGTAGGTATCGTGTAGAGACATCTCATCGATATGAAAGGAGTACGCATCTTTCATGATGAACTCACGCGCGCGCATGACACCGAAGCGCGGGCGGATCTCGTCACGGAATTTCGTCTGTATCTGATAAAAGTTCGCAGGCAGTTGGCGGTAACTCTTGATCTCGCGCCGTGCAAGCTCGGTAATGACTTCCTCGTGTGTCGGCCCGACACAGAATTCACGATTGTGACGGTCGGTGAGGCGTAGGAGCTCGGGTCCGTATTCATCCCAGCGCCCGGATTCCTGCCAAAGCTCGGCGGGTTGCACGGCGGGCATAAACACCTCCTGCGCACCGGCACGGTCCATTTCCTCGCGCACAATGTTTTCGACCTTGTGCAGCACCCGCAGTCCGAGCGGCAACCAGGTGTAGACGCCCGCGGCGACCTTGCGAATCAAACCCGCCCGCAGCATTAGTTGGTGGCTAATGACCTCAGCGTCGGATGGGATCTCTCTGATCGTTGACAGCAGAAAGCCGGATACGCGCATAGACGGCCTCGTGACCTTACGAATAAGAATATGTACCGTGCTGATTGTTGAGCGGAGTATAACCTTCATAACCTTGGGAGTAATACCGCCGCCGTCTTCGGAAATCCAAGTGACACGCACGGCGCTATGTCACGAAAAGAGATTGGAGTGGGGGATACAAGCTCGACCATTTTGTCTATCATTTGAGGGTGCGTGGGTGGCGAGCGGTGTTTGTGACCATCTGCGTCGTCGATTGGTAACCATACGCTACACTCAGTTGTCCTCGGCGGGAATCTGTACTATGAGCTGCGCTCCAATCAGGCTTTTTATGGTGGTCCTACTGTCTATGCTCCCGCAGTGGGTGAGCGCGGTTGAAAAAATCACGGTGTTCGCACTGTTTGCGAACAAGGCCATCATCAAGATCGACGGCACTCGCCGGGTGCTGGTCGTTGGTGAGACAAGCCCCGAAGGTCTGACACTCATCCGCACCGATACCGAAAACGAGCTCGCTGTCGTCGAGATTCAGGGCCGGCGCGAGACGCTAGGACTCGGCGTGGTGAGCGCCGGCAGTTTCTCGCAGGCTGAGGCGTCAGACACGGTGACGCTTTGGGCCGACCGCGGCGGTTTTTTCTATGCCCCTGGCAAGATCAATGGCGTTGCGGTCAGATTTCTCGTCGATACGGGTGCTAACACCATCGCCATGAATAGCAGCACGGCGGAGCGTATCGGCTTGGATTACAAGCGACACGGCCGCCGGGGCATGGCGGGAACAGCCGGTGGGGTCGTGCTGATGTACGGTCTCAAGCTAGGCTCGGTGACCGTAGGCGGAATCACGCTACACAATGTGGATGCCGGTGTGATCGAAGGCAATCACCCAGCAGAGGTGTTGTTGGGCATGTCTTTTCTGGGGAGACTCAGCATGATGCGTGACGGTGACAAGATGGAACTCACAAAGCGCTACTGAGTGCGGTTTTCCGTCTTTGGGGGAATGTCCGCTGCGTAATTCTCGTTCGGCCGCGTCATGACGCTTACAAGTCCGATTGGTTGTGGCGTTTATCGTGTTTGACCATGGCGTAGGCCGAGTGGTTGTGAATCGACTCAAAATTTTCTGACTCGATAACATACATATCGACGCGCTCATCGGCATTCAGGATCGAGGCCACATCACGCACCATGTCTTCGACAAACTTAGGATTGTCGTAGGCGTGCTCCGTCACATACTTCTCGTCAGGACGTTTTAGTAGGCCATAGAGTTCGGAGCTGGCCTGTTGCTCCACAAGCTGCACCAGATTTTCGATCCACATGAAGGCATTAACCTGTACTGCCACCGTCACATGCGAGCGCTGGTTGTGAGCGCCATAGTCAGAGATCTCTTTGGAGCAGGGGCAAAGACTGGTGACGGGGACAACGACCTTAATCGTTGTACTGTGTTCACCTTGGTTAATCTCACCGATGAGTGTCACTTGGTAATCCATCAGGCTTTTAACGCCAGAGACCGGCGCAGACTTCGTAATAAAGTAGGGAAAGCTCATTTCGATATGGCCGGTATCGGCGTCCAGCTGTTGCGCCATCTCCGCCACCATCTTCTTGAACGACTTCACCGAGATCTCTGGTTCATAGTTATTAAGAATCTCGACGAAACGCGACATGTGGGTGCCTTTGAAGTCGTGCGGCAGCTCGACGTACATATTAAATTGGGCGATCGTATGCTGTTCACCCTGACTGCGGTCCTTCACGCGCACCGGATGGCGGATATGCTTGATTCCCACCTTTTGGATCGGGATTTTGCGCAAATCGGGACTGTTCTGGACGTCGGCGATGCCGTCTGCGTCCGGTTTAGTACCCAGGTTCAGTAATGACATGAGGTGCCTCGCTTGTTGCCGTCCCGCGATAACAGGCTTCTATACATATACAGATGCGGGCAAGTTTAAGCGGATTCTACGTAGTCGGGCAAGCCTAAAGCCAGTTAGTGACTGTGGCTTAATCGGCATTAGCGTGTGCGTTTGATGATGTATTCGGCAAGCCCGGCGAGCACGTCGGCCTTGTCGCCCAGGGGTGCCAGCGCCGCCAACGCGCTTTCGGTGAGATCGGTTCTTTTGGTCTTGGCCTGATCAAGACCCACGATGGCTGGATAGGTGGGTTTGTTGTGCGATCGATCGGCGCCGGGGGTTTTGCCCAATGTCTGCGCGTCGCCTTCAACATCGAGGACGTCATCCGTGATCTGAAACGCGAGACCAATATGGCGCGCGTAGCTATCGAGCGCATGTATACGGTCTTTGTCAGCCGCCTCACAGGCAAGCGCCCCCAGGAGAACCGCTGCCCGAATGAGAGCACCGGTCTTACGGCGGTGCATGTCCTCGAGTTCGGACAGGGCGAGGGCTTTCCCCACCGCGGCCAAGTCGATGGCTTGGCCGCCCGCCATCCCACGCGAGCCGACGGCGGCCGCTAGTGTAGCAATCATCTGCACGCGCCGCTCGGCGCTGACAGCAAGTCGGGAGTCTTTTGCCAGGGCTTCAAAGGCGAGCGTCTGTAGCGCATCCCCAACCAGCAGCGCCGTCGCCTCATCATAGGCCTTGTGACAGGTGGGTTTACCGCGACGCAGGTCATCGTCATCCATGCACGGTAGATCGTCGTGCACCAGGGAATAGCTATGGATCATCTCGACGGCACAGGCGGGCGCATCGAGGGCGGCGGCGTCTACGTCCAGCGCGGTACCCGCGGCGTAGACTAGACAGGCACGAATTCGCTTTCCCCCGTTTAGAGTGGCGTAGCGCATGGCTTGATGCAGCCGTTGCGGGGTATCGGTTGCCTGCGGCAGGAGACGTTCAAGCGCCTCTTCCACCCGCCGTTGAAAACGAGATAGCGTCTGCTCCAGGGGGCCCAAATCGTTTGATCGTTTTATTCGTTTATTTCCAGGCTCTCGGTCACCAAGCGGTCGTTTTTCTGAACCAGCTTTTCGACACGCTGTTCGGCGTGCTTTAGGGCCTGTTGACACGTGCGGGTCAATTCAATGCCACGCTGAAAGGATTTCAGGGCATCCTCAAGGCTCTGTTCCCCGCTCTCCATTTTTTCAACCAGCTTTTCGAGTTCCGCGAGCGCGGCCTCGAAATCCGGCATGACGTTCTTCTTGGACACGCTGCCTCCGACAAGTTCGAAGTCGCTTAAAGCTAACGCAGTCACCCAGTTCCGTCAACGTCGGAGAAGGCGATGCACTGCCGTGCTTAGCGTTGATTCGCGTAGAGATATAGGACGCATCCGCAGCGTCTTGGCTGCGGCGCATGTGGTGATACGTGGAACCATGGTGACTCGATGAAAGGCGTCAAGCGGTAATTTGGTGGAGGCGGCGGGACTCGAACCCGCGTCCGCAAGCCCTCTGCCTTCGGTTCTACATGCGTAGTCTGTCTACGATTTAACCTGTTGGTCTCCGACAGACAGGAGCGCCAGCAGGCGTAGCCCGCTTGTGATTTAGCGCACCGCTAACAGGCGCAACGGTACGCGATCCTGCGTGCGTCGACCCCTTTTATCCCAACCCACAGGCAAACCGGGAAAGAGGCTGGCGGGGATTAGGCCGCCAGGGCGTAGTTGTCGTCGTTGGCAACTATTGGTGTGCAGCTGGATTTACGAGGAAATCTGCACCTCGGCATGCCCCGGAGGTTTCGCGACCCACGTCGAAGCCATGTCGCCCCCATGTAGCTAAGACAACTCTCGGTTACCGAGAGTTCCATACTTATAGTAGGGGTTTACACCGGGTTAAACAAGTGCCCACCGTGAACTGTGAAGGACAATGCCTTGCCACTTACGACTCACGCCTCACGGTTAACGTCTCACGCTCTTCAACGCCCGTTGCTGTTCGCGCTCGGCTTCACGCTGCTTGAGCGCGGCGCGCTTGTCGTGTTTGCGTTTGCCTTTGGCCAATGCAATCTCGAGTTTTGCCCGACCCCGTTTCCAATACAGTGCGAGTGGCACGAGCGTGTACCCCCGGCGTTCCACCGCACCGATTAGTTTTCGGATCTCCTCCTGGTGTAAGAGTAGTTTGCGCGTTCGCGTGGGGTCTGGGTGGACGTGGGTGGAGGCGGATGGCAACGGCGCAATATGAGCGCCTTGCAGAAACACTTCACCATTCTTAACCGTCACATAGCCTCCTTTCAGCTGGGCATGGCCCGCGCGCAGGCTTTTCACTTCCCAGCCCTGCAAGGCAATGCCGGCCTCGAGGCGCTCTTCGATAAAGTAATCGTGGCGCGCCTTCTTGTTAAGCGCGATCGTCCGCTGCTCAGTTGTTCGCGTTTTTTCACCCATGAGTGACAACACATTCAAGCACAGTTTCGGACAGAAAAGAATTCTGCCGCACGCCCCGCTCAGCAAGTTCACACTGTTGCCGTGCGGGATAAACGCACGCAGATGCTCAGCGGGTGATGGGCGGCGCTGTCGCCGCCACGCCGTCAACGGTACGCATGCTAAACTTCGCTAAACGGCGATGTCAGCTTGACGTTCGTCGTGATGATCGGCACAACGGTTGCCGTTTCCAGATGTAGGAGTCCGATCGTGGCGAGAACAAGAAAAAGAGGGGCAGAGCGCGTAACGCATCCGCAATGGTCTTCGTCATGGATCTTTGTGTTGGCGGCGAGCGGTGCCGCCATCGGTCTGAAGAATATCTGGCAGTTTCCCTTTCTCATCGATACCTATGGCGGCGGGGCGTTTATTGTCGTTTACGCGCTTTGCGTGCTGTTGGTTGGTGTCCCGTTGTTCACGGCCGAAGCCCTGCTCGGCCGGTGCGGACGAAAATCGCCGGTTAACAGCCTTCGCCTGCTGGCCGAACGCAGCGGACGTGCACGGCACTGGGGGCTGCTCGGCTGGATTGGTGTTACCGCCGGGTTCCTGATCCTTTCGTCACTCAGCGTCTTGGCGGGGTGGATTATCGCGTATGCTGTGCGCGCGGCCACGGGGGTACTGGCAGGGCTCACCGCCGACGGTGTCGATAGTCTCTTCAGAACATTTGTGAACGACCCCGAGAAGCAGTTGTTCTGGCATAGTCTTTTCATGTTGATGACTGTGGCCGTCGTCGCGCGCGGCGTGAAGGCAGGCCTGGAACCGTTTATCAAATACGCGGTGCCTGCCTTGTTCGCGTTGCTCATTGTGCTATTGATTTATGCGGCCGGCGCGGGGGAGTTTGGACAAGCGGCCATGCGCTTGCTGCATCCGGATTTCACACGGGTAACCCGCATGGGTGTAATCGCGGCGTTGGGTTATGCCTTCTTCAGCTTAAGCCTCGGTGTTGGGGCGATGTTGACCTACGGTGCCTACCTCCCCGACAAGGCCTCCATCCCCAAGCTTTCGCTGGCGGTTGTTGCGATCGACACCTTGGCGGGGATAGTCGGCGGCCTGGTGGTTATCGCCATCGTTCTCAGCGGGAGTGGGGAACCGGCGTCGCGACCCGAGCTGCTGTTTGAAACGCTCCCAGTAACGTTGGATCAGCTGCCCTGGGGCCGCGTCATGTGCACTTTGCTTTTTGTTGCCTTGTTGCTCGCCGCTTGGCTCTCAGCCATTGCGCTCATTGAACCGCTCGTCGCTTGGATGGTGGAGAGCGTACGCGTGTCGCGCCTGTCGGCGACTATTATCTGCGGAGTAGGAGCATGGTTTCTGGGCATCGTGACAGTCTTGTCGTTCAACTACTGGCGATTCTCGTTTAAGTTCTTCGGAACGCTTAAGACCCTCGGTTCTTTCGATTTCTTGCAGATTTTGACGTCCGGCTTTCTGCTGCCACTCAGTGGGATCCTGATTGCGTTGTTCGCGGGTTGGGTGCTACAGCCTGAACTGACCCGTGCAGGGTTCAACGCGCGCTCGCCTTGTACTTATGACGTGTGGTTGTGGTCGGTTCGCGTGGTTACTCCTGCGTTAATGCTGATTGTGCTTTTCAATGTGCACAGCCTGTTTTTATGACATCGATTAGGCGATCTGCGCTCGTCCCTTACAGCGCACGTGAGATGTACCAACTCGTGGCGGATATTGAATCCTATCCGCAATTCCTTCCATGGTGCAGCGGCGCCCGTATTATTTCGCGAGATCAAGAGCACGCCGTAGCGTCCATCGACATCGCTTATCACCGGATAGGTAAGACTTTCACCACGCGCAATCGGCTGCAACCGGACGAGTTCATGGAGGTCTGCTTGGTGGAAGGACCATTTAAACACCTGCACGGCTTTTGGCGGTTTGAGGCATTGGCAGCGCGCAGCAGCCGGATATCGCTGCATCTCGAGTTTGACTTTGCAAGTCGAATGCTGGCACTTACGCTTGGCCCAGTGTTTAGCAGCATAGCTAATAGCCTGGTGGATAATTTCAGCAGAAGAGCGGTAGACCTCTACGGTGAACATGAGTGGGAAGTCTGAAACGATTGCCCTGGAAGTCGCCTACGCCACGCCGGCCAGACAGGTAATCGTTAGCACGCATGTACCGCGCGGCGCTACGGTCGAGCACGCCATCCGTCTATCGGGGATTCTGGACACCTTCCCGGAGATCGACTTGGCTGTCAACGCCGTGGGTATTTTTGGGGAACGTGTGCGCTTGGACGATGTGGTCAACAGCGGTGACCGCGTAGAAATCTATCGCGCATTGCTCGCTGATGCGAGGAAAATGCGTAGACGGCGCGCCACCCGCAAGTGCAAGCCTAAACGGCAATAGCCACTATGACATCGCTAATAGGTTCATGTTGGAGGGCCCGTTGTCTTGTTCTAACTGCGATTCTTGGTCACTGGATTCGGCCGATGTGGTGCCTTTCCCCTTGATTTCAACATCGCCACGAATCTCCACGAGCCGATCGCCGTCGAAGATAACCTGCAGCAACCGCTGCTCGTTCCTGCCCTTCCGGGTCTTGAAGAGGTAATAATAATCCCAGCGCTCTGCGTGGAACGGATCTTCGATAAGGGGTGTGCCGAGGATAAACCTGACCTGCCGACGCGTCATGCCGATTTCCAGCTGGTCAATCATTTCTTGTGTAACGACATTGCCTTGCTGAACGTCGGGCCGGTAAACAATTCCGCATGTGCCGCCTAGCCATGCGATCAGCAATAGCCCCATTACGCGGATAATCGATTTACTCATGACAATCTAGGCAGCGCTGGTTTACACTGACGGGCACGATCGGCTGCATAATTTTATTATACAAAGGATGCGGACCGCGTGGAGAGGGTGTGTCGGTGAAAGGCAGCGCTAATCTCAAGAAGGCCGGACTGAAGGCCACTCTGCCCCGGCTCAAGATACTTGACATTCTTGAAAGCTCCAAGAATCCACACATGAGCGCCGAGGATGTCTATAAGTACCTGTCGGCCACCGGCGAGGAAGTGGGGCTTGCCACGGTGTACCGGGTGTTGACCCAATTCGTGAATGCTGGTCTGGTTATCCGCCACAACTTCGAGGGGGGCCGCGCGGTGTTCGAAATCGACCATGGCGAGCACCACGATCATATGGTGTGTGTCGAGTGCGGCAAGGTCTTTGAGTTTTGCGACAATGCCATCGAGCAGCGGCAACGCAAAGTGGCTGAAATGACCGGTTTTGTCATCGAGGATCACGCACATTACTTGTATGGTGTTTGTGAGGGGATGAAAAAGCGAGGTAAGTGCTCGAAGACATAGATACAAGTTGCAAGATCCAAGATACAAGTTAATTCTTGAGTCCGATACCTTTGTTGGCGTGGTGTTCCTTGTATTTTGTATCTTGGACCTTGTATCTGCAATCTATCTTTAACCCTCTACTTTAATTCAAGCAGGACCGCCATCTCGTCACAATTATTGTACTTATAGCACTTCACACAAACCCCCCAAACCTTCTCCGGCAGCACGCCTTTGCTCACGGTCTTGAAACCCAGCTTGTGAAAAAACCCCGGCACGTAGGTCAGCGCCATGAGGCGGCGCAGGCCGATCGTTTGCGCCTCGGCAATGGTGCGTTTAGCAAGTAGCTGACCGAGGCCGTGCCCTTTGTAACCTTCTGCGACCACCACACTGCGGACCTCGCCCAGGTCCTCCGTAAAAATCTCCAAAGCGCCGCAGGCGGCGATCGTACCCTCGATGTCAACTACGAAAAAGTCACGCAGATGTCGATAGAGCTCACTCATAGTTCGTGGCAGTAAGTTGCCCTGGTTGGCATAGCCTTCTAACAGATAGTGAATATGCGGCACATCGCGAATCGCCGCCGGCCGTACCGTCGGCACGAGATCACGTGCGTGCGGCTTTGCATTAGGCTGGAACATGGTGAGGCTCCGATGCACGCGCAAGCATGTCCTGCGCATGGTCAAGCGTTTGTTGACTGATTTTGATGCCACCGATCATACGCGCGATCTCCGTGATCCGCTCGCGCCCGGAGAGTTGCCGTACCTGTGTACGGGTGCTGGCGTCCTGGCTGGTCTTGCTGACAAGCAGGTGGCGGTCGCCAAGCGCAGCCACTTGCGCAAGATGCGTGATGCACACGACTTCACGCGAGCCACCAAGTGCACGTAATTGCTGGCCTACTATTTCAGCGACGCGTCCCCCAATACCCACGTCGACCTCGTCAAATATTAATGTCGGAATCCGCGCAACCCGCGCGGCTACGACCTGCAGCGCCAAGCTGATGCGTGACAGTTCGCCGCCGGAGGCAACTTTGTTAAGTGCTCGTGAGGGTTGGCCAGGATTGGTGCTTACAAGAAATTCGGGTCGTTCCTGTCCCGAGGCACTCATCTCGCCTCGGGGTAGCGGATCAAGGCGCACCTCAAAGCACCCGCCTGGCATGCCGAGCTGCTGCATATCGTCGGTAACGCTTTGTGAAAGCTTTTTCGCAGCTGCCTTGCGCTTGCGCGATATTTTGCCGGCCAGCTCCATATAGGCTTGCCGTTCGGTTTCGATATCCTCTTCTAGCTTGGCCAGATTGAGATCAAAATCTTTGAGATCATGCAACTCGGTCCGTAAGCGCTCCAGCACCTGTGATAGCTCCTCGGGCCGCACCTGGTGTTTGCGCGCGACATCCTGGAACGAGGCAAGACGCTGATCGATCCAACGCAAGCGCTGCGGATCGAGCTCAAGCCGTTCCACATAGTGATGCAACTGGGAGGCGGCTTCGTCGACCTGTATGCTGGCTTCATTTAGCAGGCCGATAAGCTCGCCAAGCCTCGCATCATACTGGCAAAGCTGTTCTAGCCGGTTAACGGCGCTTGCCAATGTTTGTGACACTGAGCCTTCATCATCGTCGTATAGCGCCTGTGTAATACCCTGTACACCAGCCAGCAGCTCGGCGCCGTTTGCGAGCCGCGCATGTTCCTCTTCGAGCGCCGTGACCTCGTCGGCGGTTACGCCTAGCGCCTCGAGTTCTTGTACCTGATAGCCCAGCAAATCAAGACGCGCAGTGCGGTCGGCCGACTGCTGGCGCAACGTCTCAAGACGTGACTGTAGAGATTTAAAGTCCTGGTAGTGCCGTGTCAGACGCTTCACCGCCTCATCTAGTCCCGCGTAATCGTCGAGGATCTGGCGCTGGCCATCGCGCCGAAGAACAGACTGATGTTCGTGTTGCCCGTGGATGTCTATAAGATGTTGGCCGAGGTCGCGAAGCATCTGCATCGGCACCGGACGGCCATTGATGAATCCCTTGGAGGGTCTATCGATATCGATGACACGACGCACGACGCATTCCTGATCCGCAAAAAGGTCGTGCGCTTCGAGCCATATGGCGGCATCCTGTTGTATGGCGAGATCAAAGCTCGCCACGATCTCTGCGCGCCGGGCGCCGTGACGTATCACCGTGCTGTCTGCACGCTCACCAAGCGCGAACGATAAGGCGTCGATCACAATTGACTTACCGGCGCCGGTTTCTCCCGTCAGCACCGTAAAGCCGGGCTCAAGCACGAGTTCCAGCTTCTCGACAATGGTGAAATCGCGGATGTAGAGGTAGCTGAGCATGTCAGAACTTACCACCCCAGTGAAGTTTGGCGCGCAACGTATCGTAATGGTTGCGGCCACTAGGATGCCATAGGTGGATCGCTTTATCCGCACGACGTACAGAGATACGGTCATGCTCTTGTAGCGGATAATGCAGTTGCCCATCAAAAGTTACATGCGCTGGCTGGTTCTTTGTTCCTGTGAGTACGATTTCAACCACGCTATCGCTGCTTACGACGATCGGCCTGTCGCTTAGGGTATGAGGACAGATGGGGACCAGGACGATTGCGGGGAGAGTGGGATCCAGCAGCGGGCCGCCAGCAGATAATGCGTACGCCGTAGACCCCGTCGGACTTGCGATGATGATGCCGTCAGCCAGCATGCTATTTACGAACTTGTCGTCCAGGTAGGTCTCGAACTCTATCAGTCGTGCAACTTCACCCTGGTTAATGATCACGTCATTGAAGGCTTTGGACGTATGAACCGTCGCACCGTTGCGTTTTATTTCTGCCAACAGCAAGAACCGCTCTTCGCACTGGTAGTCACCATTGAGGATTTTACTGATGTCCGCAATCATGCTTTCGGCAGGGATATCAGTGAGAAAGCCCAGGCGGCCGAGATTGACGCCGACTAGCGGTACCTCGAAGTCGGCGAGATTGCGTGCGACATGCAAGAGCGTGCCGTCACCGCCGATCACAATCGCCAGATCGATTTCCTCACCGATTTCAGGCAGCGGTCGGCTCGCGGCAGTGGGCTTGTCGACAAGGGTTGCGGACATTTCTTCCAGAAGCACATTGAGCTTGCGTTTCTGCAAGAACTCGCAAAGCCTGCTGATTTCCCCACCGCTCGTGCGACTGCCGTACTTGCCGAAAAGGCCGACGTTTTTGATTGCTACGGCCATTCGTTGGAATCAGCTCTCTATGCGACCGTAAAACTAACATGCGCCGATGTCGTGGCCAATCGCGCGCGTCGCTTGCCGTTTTGGTGTGCGGTGCTGACCACCTATGCCGGTTGGCCACGTTCCCCTTGGCCGCGTCGGCCACTCCGATGCGGCGCGGATTGACACCCCAAAGCGGTGTTGCTAGGGTCAGCATTAGCACTCTGTATGCAAGAGTGCTAATGCTGACGGCTAGATGGACGGATTGTGATGGCAGTCTTGAGTGCCCGTGCGGAATTCCTGTTGAAAACGCTGGTTGAGCGTTATATCCCCGAGGGGCAGCCGGTGGGTTCGCGCACGCTGTCCAAGCATGTGGGCCTGGACTTGAGCCCCGCGACGATACGCAACGTTATGGCCGACCTTGAAGAGATGGGGCTGGTGCGCTCTCCACATACCTCGGCCGGCCGTGTGCCGACACAGCTCGGCTACCGCGTTTTTGTCGACAGCCTGCTCACCGTGCAGCCGCTCGATGTGCACCAGATGCGTAAATTCGAGCATGAGTTTCAAGACGAAGAGGACCCCCAGCAGCTTATCGAAACGACCTCTCACCTATTATCCGAGGTGACCCAATTGGCGGGTCTCATCATGGTTCCCCGACGGGACGAACACGTGGCATTCCGCCAAGTCGATTTCGTGGGACTGTCCGCTCAGCGCGTGTTGGTGATTCTCGTTACCGAAGACGGCCAGGTGCAGAACCAGATCATTCACACGGAACGGCGCTATTCACCGGCAGAACTGGTCCAGGCGGCTAATTACTTCAATGAGGCCTATAGCGGCATAGCGATTCGCGATGTCAAACGCACCCTTCTCTTTGAGATGCAAAAGGCCACCGAGGAAATGCAGCGCATGATGCAGTTGGCGCTGGAAATGGCACGTCGGGTGTTTGTCGGAGAGGAGGCCGACGAGCTGGTGGTCAGTGGGGAATCCAACCTGATGGAGTTCCCAGAGCTCGGCGATATTCAAACATTGCGCAAGCTTTTTGACGCCTTCACTAGCAAACGTGACCTGCTGCATCTCCTTGATCAGAGCACACGCGCGGGTGGGGTGAAGATCTTTATCGGCAGTGAGTCGGGATACAAAGCGCTGGAGGACTGCAGCGTCGTGGCCGCACCTTACATCGTGAACGGCCGTGTGGTCGGGACACTGGGCGTAATCGGCCCGACTCGTATGCCGTATGAGCAAGTGATTCCGTTTGTCGATGTCACCGCAAAGCTCCTAGGCGGTGCCTTGTCGTCGCTCGACCGTTAGCGCTTGAAACCCGGCAGCCAGATCCCCATTAACACAGGAACGCATCCTGTCCCTGGCATGGAGTCGAGGTTGAATGAGTCGGAAAAAGCCTGCCGACACTAAGCACGCTACCCAAGCAAGGCCAAGCAAAGCCGCGAATGGCGCCGATCGGTCAACGCCGCCCGCAGCCACAGCGGGCGCCACGACAAAACCACAGTTGACCGATGATGGCACGGCGCACCGTCAGACGACCGTCGCCGGCGAGCTTGAGCAAGCGCGCGCCGAGCTTGAACGGGCACGCGAACAGGCGGCGGAGAACCTGGATAAGTTCCTACGCGCCAAGGCCGAAGCCGATAACACCCGGCGTCGAGCGGAAATCGAGGTTACCAATGCCCACAAATACGGCATCGAACAGTTTGCGGCGGAGATGCTCACCATACGCGAGAGTCTGGAGCTTGCGCGCACCGTCGATATCCAGCAAGAGAATAAGGTCGCCCTGGAGAAGATGCACGAAGGTTTAGATCTCACGCTCAAGCTGATGGACAGCGTGTTTCGGAAGTTTGCATTGACGGTCATTGATCCCAAGGACGAAAAGTTTGATCCCGAAAAGCATCAGGCTGTGAGCATGGTGGACAGCGATCGGGTGGCCCCAGGGTACGTGGTGCAAGTCATACAGAAGGGTTATATGTTGCACGACCGCCTACTGCGACCGGCCATGGTCGTGGTGGCCAAAGCGCCGAGCGAGAAAAACGAAGGGGCCAGTACTTGAAATGGCCACGGACGGCCCCAATTGATGTATTCAGTCTAAGGTAATTCAGATAAGAATCGCGGAGTTTTAGAGGACAGTACCATGGCGAAGATTATTGGCATCGATTTGGGTACGACCAATTCCTGTGTCGCTGTGATGGAAGGTGGCAAGACGCGCGTAATCGAAAACAGCGAGGGTGACCGCACGACGCCGTCTATCGTCGCGTTTACCGATGAGGACGAGGTACTCGTGGGTGCCTCGGCCAAGCGCCAGGCGATCACTAATCCCCACAATACTGTTTTCGCGACCAAGCGGCTAATCGGCCGCCGCTACGACGAGGATGTGGTGCAACGCGACATCAAATTGATGCCCTATAAGATCGTCAAGGCCAAGAACGGGGATGCCTGGGTGGAGGTCAAGAGCAAGCAGATGGCGCCGCCGGAGCTTTCCGCACGCGTGCTGCAGAAGATGAAAAAGACCGCCGAAGACTACCTCGGCGAGGAGGTCAAGCAGGCAGTTATCACCGTGCCTGCTTATTTCAACGATTCGCAGCGTCAAGCGACCAAAGATGCGGGGCGCATTGCCGGGCTTGAGGTCAGGCGCATCATCAACGAGCCGACGGCCGCGGCGCTCGCTTTTGGTCTGGATAAAAGGGAAGGCGACCGCAAGGTTGCGGTGTATGACCTCGGGGGCGGCACCTTCGATATTTCCATTATCGAGATCGCGGATGTCGAAGGCGAGCACCAGTTCGAGGTGCTGGCCACCAACGGTGACACCTTTCTGGGCGGCGAGGACTTCGACCGTCGGCTTATTGATTACCTCGCGGACGAATTCAAGAAAGACAACGCGATCGATTTGCACAATGATCCACTAGCGCTGCAACGTCTTAAGGATGGGGCGGAGAAAGCCAAGATTGAGCTATCTTCTGCCCAACAGACGGAGGTCAACCTTCCCTACATCACCGCCGATGCCAGCGGGCCCAAGCACCTTAATATCAAGGTGACGCGTGCCAAGCTCGAATCCCTGGTCGAAGACCTGATCACGCGCACCATCGAGCCGTGCAAGATCGCGCTAAAAGACGCCAGTCTTAAGGCCGCCGACATCAACGATATCATCCTTGTTGGTGGGCAGACGCGCATGCCCAAGGTGCAAGAGGCCGTTAAGAACTTTTTTGGCAGGGAGCCGCGCAAGGATGTCAACCCGGATGAGGCCGTCGCGGTGGGTGCGGCGATCCAAGGTGGCGTGCTTGGCGGTGATGTCAAAGATGTCTTGTTGCTAGATGTGACGCCGCTGTCCTTGGGTATCGAGACCTTGGGTGGCGTCATGACCAAGTTGATTCAAAAGAATACGACGATACCCACCAAGGCCCAGCAAGTTTTTTCCACGGCCGACGACAATCAGACCGCGGTGACCGTGCATGTGCTGCAAGGCGAGCGTGATGTGGCACTAGGCAACAAGTCCCTTGGTAAATTCGACTTAACGGAGATCCCAACTGCACCGCGCGGGATACCGCAGATCGAGGTCACCTTTGACATTGACGCCAATGGCATCCTGCACGTATCGGCTAAGGATAAGGCGACCGGCAAGGAGAACAAGATCGTCATCAAATCGAGCTCGGGCTTAGGCGATGAGGAGATCGACCGCATGATCAAGGATGCCGAAGCCCATGCCGAGGAGGACAAAAAGACGCGTGAATTAGTAGAAGCGCGTAACTACGCTGATACCATGATCCACAGCGTGCGCAAGTCCATGAAGGAGATGGGCGACAAGCTCGACGCAGCGGAGAAGGAGAAAATCGAGTCCGCCATCCAGGATCTGGAGGCGGTGGTGAAAGAGGATGACAAGGACGCTATCCAGCAAAAGACCCAGGCCTTGACCGAAGCGAGCCATAAGCTCGCCGAGCAGATGTACGCCCAGGCGCAAGCGCAGACGGAATCCACAGCCGGTGCCGAGACCGACCCGGGGGCAACCGAGCCCAAGGACGAGAACGTCGTGGATGCCGAATTCGAGGAAGTGAAGGAGAACAAAGGTAAGAAATAGATCTTGTAGGGTGCCGAGAACACGGCCCATTTAGTTCGTGAGTTCCTGCCGTCCCGGGGGGATAGACGGGTGCTACCCGTCTTTTGTGTTTACACGGGGCGTTTCGACGCAGTCGATGTGCCCCCGTTCCGTCTTTATCTTTGAGATAAAGTGCAGCTGAAGCGATGCCGCAACGGGATTACTACGAAGTGCTAGGGGTACCCCGAAACGCCTCGGAGACCGAGATTAAGAAGGCTTATCGCAAACTTGCGATGAAATATCACCCCGATCGTAATCCGGGGGACAAAGCCGCCGAGGAAAAATTCAAGGAGGCGCAGCAGTCCTACGATATTTTGACGGACGCGCAGAAGCGCGCCGCGTATGATCAGTTCGGTCATGCGGGTGTGGATCCCTCGATGGGCGCCGGGCCCGGCGGTTTCTACAGCACCGACGGCGCCGCCAGCTTTTCCGATATTTTCAGCGACGTCTTTGGCGACATCTTCGGAGGAGCCCGGCGCGGTGCATCGCAAGTGCGTCGCGGGGCTGACCTGCGCTATAGTCTGGCGTTGACCCTGGAACAAGTCGTCTACGGTACCACGGTCCAAATTCGGGTACCGGCGTTGGATGTGTGTGAGGCCTGTGGCGGCAGCGGCGCTAAGCCCGGTACGTCGCCCGCAACGTGCGGCACCTGCGGTGGCCAAGGCCAGGTACGTATGCAACAGGGTTTCTTCTCCATTCAGCAGACCTGCCCGAGCTGTCGTGGCACCGGCAAAGTCGTCACCGATCCTTGTCCCGAATGTCGCGGACAGGGACGCGTTAAACACACGAAGACGTTGTCGGTCAAAGTACCCGCCGGCGTCGATGAGGGCGACCAGATTCGGCTCGCTGGCGAAGGCGAAGCCGGCGAGCATGGCGGCCCGCACGGGGATCTCTATGTCGAGATTCGGGTCAAACTGCACGCGATATTCAAGCGCGACGGCGATGACCTGTACTGCGAGATGCCGGTTAGCTTCGTAACCACCGCCTTAGGGGGGGAGCTGGAGATCCCCACCCTGGATGGGCGCGCAAATCTCAAGATTCCGGCAGGCACACAAAGTGAGAAACTTTTCCGACTGCGCGGAAAAGGTGTGAAGAATGTGCGCAGCCGGCACCTGGGTGACCTCTATTGTCGCGTAAGCGTCGAGACTCCGGTTAATCTCACTGAGCGGCAAAAGACGCTGCTTCGCGATCTTGACGGTCTCACCCGTCAAGGGGGGGCGCGCCACAATCCGCGCGAGCAGTCCTGGCTCGACAAGCTCAAGACCTTTTTTGCCAAGGAGAGTTGAGGCCACTGCGGTTATGGCCGTAGGCGTTAGCCTACTCCAGGCAAATCCTTTATCCTGCGCACAACCCATAACGTATCGCACATATGACCATGATCAAGCTCGCCGTTACCGGTGCCGCCGGCCGGATGGGCCGGACCGTGATCAAAGCGGCCGCTGATGCCTCGGACATCGAGGTTGGGATTGCACTGGAGCGTGCTGACAGCCCCGCCCTCGGTGCTGATGCGGGCGAGTTGGCGGGTGTCGGACGGCTGAACGTGCCGGTCGTAGCCGAGCCGGCGGCTGCCGATTATGATGTGTTGGTCGATTTTTCCTCCCCGGGGGCGACACTGGCCTATGTAGAGGTTTGCCGGAGCGCGCGAAAGAACATGGTTATCGGTACCACCGGCTTGGACGAGAGCGGTCGTCAACGCCTGGCCGATGCGACTGCCGACATTGCCATCGTATTCGCGCCCAATATGAGTGTTGGCGTCAACCTGTGTCTTCGGCTGTTGGACACGGCGGCACGCGTGTTGGGAGAGGATGTCGACATTGAAGTGCTCGAGGCGCATCATCGCCATAAGCGGGACGCACCGTCCGGTACTGCGTTGCGCATGGGTGAGGCGATCGCGCAAGCCCTCGGGCGTAATCTCAAGGAGTGTGCGGTTTACGGTCGCGAAGGGGTTAGCGGCGAGCGCCCACGCCAGCAGATCGGGTTCGCGACGGTGCGCGCGGGCGAGATCGTCGGCGAACATACTGTTTTGTTCGCCGGCGCTGGCGAGCGTGTGGAGATCACACACCGCGCCGAGAGCCGGGTGACCTTCGCGGCCGGCGCGCTGCGGGCAGCCCGCTGGGTCGCGAACAAGGACAAAGGCCTGTTTGATATGCAGGATGTGCTGGGCCTGCGTTGATTTTAACGCGACGGTTACGTAAGATTTCGTCCCGGCCTGGAATATGTTCTTCGTTCACGCATTCGGATGAAGCGGGAGAAGCAGCACGCATCTCCCGCTTTTCTATGTGTGGACGTCATATTGGTTTTCCTGTCTAGAGTGAATCAGGAGGTAGACGGTTGAGCGGCCCTGCCGTACTGGCGCTTGCGGACGGTTCCGTGTTCAACGGGACATCGATCGGCATGGCGGGACGTGCGGTGGGGGAAGTGGTGTTTAACACCGCCATGACCGGTTATCAGGAAATCCTGACCGACCCCTCCTACGCCAAGCAGATCGTCACCCTTACCTACCCGCATATCGGTAACACCGGCACCAACGCGGAGGACATGGAATCCGCACGCGTATATGCGGCCGGTCTGATCATTCGGGATCTCTCGGCGCTGATGAGCAATTGGCGAAGCCGTCAGGACTTGACGGTGTTTTTGCGCAAACACAAGGTTGTGGCAATCGCTGGCATCGACACGCGCCGGCTGACCCGCTTGCTGCGAGAAAAAGGTGCGCAGAACGGCTGCCTCGTGGCTGCCGATCGCGGTCGCATTAGCGGGCAGGACGCACTCCGTGCGGCGCAGGGTTTTGCTGGCCTTAAAGGCATGGATCTCGCGAAAGTGGTCAGTACCAAAAAGCTGTATGACTGGCTGGAAGGTGGTTGGGATGTGGGCAGCGGCTACCGTGCTGCGGGCGCAAGGCGTTTTCGCGTGATCGCATATGATTTTGGGATCAAGCGAAACATCTTACGCATGTTAACGGACCGCGGTTGTGTCGTGACCGTCGTGCCCGCGCGTACGAAAGCGGCGGATGTACTTGCGCTTAAGCCCGCTGGCGTGTTCCTGTCCAACGGTCCGGGTGACCCGGAACCGTGTACTTACGCGATCGAGGCAATCAGCAACATTGTCGACACCGGTTTACCGACTTTCGGCATCTGCCTCGGCCATCAGCTGCTGGCATTGGCTTCCGGCGCACGCACCATCAAGATGAAATTCGGCCACCATGGTGCGAACCATCCGGTGCTCGAGCTCGATAGCGGGCGTGTAATGATTACCAGCCAGAACCATGGGTTCGCGGTCGATGACAAGGAACTGCCCCCTACGCTTGAGATTACCCACCGCTCGTTGTTCGACGGGTCGATACAAGGTCTCGTGCGTACGGATAGACCGGCGTTCTCGTTTCAGGGTCACCCAGAGGCGAGTCCGGGGCCGCAGGACATTATCGCGCTCTTTGATCGGTTCATTGAACTGATGGAAAGCGAGATGCAAGTTTCAAGATACAAGATGGAGCAGGTACAAGGGACAAGATACAAGATACAAGCGACAGCAGATACAAAGGCCATTCGTAAGTGATTTTACTTGTATCTTGCTCCTTGCATCTTGAATCTGATTTTTCGTGTATCTGAAGTCATGCCTAGACGTACGGATATCGAAAGCATCCTGATTATCGGCGCCGGTCCCATCGTCATCGGCCAGGCGTGTGAGTTCGACTACTCGGGTACCCAAGCGTGTAAAGCGCTCAGGGAGGAGGGCTACCGGGTGATCTTGGTCAACTCCAACCCCGCGACCATCATGACCGACCCTGACGTTGCGGATGCGACCTATATAGAGCCGATATATTGGGAGACACTCGCCGAAATCATTGCCAAGGAACACCCGGATGCGGTGCTGCCAACTATGGGCGGGCAGACCGGGCTTAACTGCGCGCTCGATCTGGATCGCGAGGGTGTATTGCAACAACACGGCGTGAAAATGATTGGCGCCACCCGCGTAGCTATCGACAAGGCTGAAGACCGTGAGCTCTTCAAGAAAGCAATGGAAGCGATAGGGCTTGAGACCGTGCGTGGCGCGCTGGCCCACAACATGGAGGCGGCGTACCAGGTGCAGGCGATGATCGGTTTTCCTGTGATCATACGCCCGTCCTTTACCCTCGGTGGCAGCGGCGGTGGTGTCGCCTACAACAAGGAGGAGTTCATCAAGATTTGCGAGCGCGGCTTCGAGGCTTCACCCACGCAAGAGCTTCTTATCGAGGAATCTATCATCGGTTGGAAAGAGTACGAGATGGAGGTGGTGCGTGATTGCAAGGATAACTGCATCATCGTTTGCTCCATTGAGAATTTTGATCCCATGGGTGTCCACACCGGCGATTCGATTACGGTTGCCCCCGCGCAGACATTGACCGATAAAGAGTATCAGTTGATGCGCAACGCGAGTATCGCTTGTTTGCGCGAGATCGGTGTCGATACTGGCGGATCGAATGTGCAGTTCGCCGTCAGCCCGGAAAATGGTCGCCTGGTCATTGTGGAGATGAATCCGCGTGTGTCGCGCTCGTCGGCGCTCGCGTCGAAAGCGACGGGTTTTCCCATTGCAAAGGTCGCCACCAAGCTCGCGGTGGGCTACACCCTGGATGAGCTTAAGAACGATATCACGGGTGGGGCGACGCCAGCCTCTTTTGAGCCAACTATCGATTACGTCGTAACCAAGGTCCCGCGCTTCACGTTCGAGAAATTTCCCCGTGCTAATCCTACATTGACTACGCAGATGAAGTCCGTCGGTGAGGCCATGGCGATCGGTCGGACGTTCCAGGAGTCTATGCAGAAGGCGCTGCGCAGTCTGGAGACCGGTAGTTACGGTCTTGAGCCGCGGCTGAATCCCGTGAGCGATCCTGAAGATGCGCGCGACCGCCTAATTCATGCGCTGCGTACGCCGGGCGCCGAGCGGATCTGGTACATCGCTGATGCTTTCCGTTTTGGTATGTCGCTCGACGAAGTCTACGCACTTACTTATATAGACCGCTGGTTCCTCGCGCAAATCGCCGAGCTCGTGCGGATTGAGGGAAACGTAGCAAGGCGCGCCGGCCGAAAACTCACGTCTAAACTCATTCGTGAATGGAAAGTCAAAGGATTTTCCGACAAGCGGTTGGCTGATCTGTTACAGATGCGTGAAGCAACATTCCGCAAACAGCGGCACGCGCTGGGTGTACGCCCGGTGTTCAAGCGCGTGGACTCTTGTGCCGCCGAATTCGCTGCTACAACCGCTTACCTCTACTCCACCTATGAGGAGGAGTGTGAGGCACAACCGGATACATGCGAGAAGATTATGGTTCTCGGCAGTGGCCCAAACCGTATCGGCCAGGGTATCGAGTTTGACTACTGTTGTGTGCACGCTGCGTTTTCTATGCGTGACGACGGCTACCAGACTATCATGGTCAATTGCAATCCGGAGACGGTGTCAACTGACTACGACACCTCGGATCGCTTGTACTTCGAGCCGCTTACGATTGAGGACGTGCTTGAAATCATCCATGTCGAGAAACCCACCGGTGTTATCGTCCAATATGGCGGTCAGACACCATTAAAGCTCGCGAAGGGGCTTGCCGCTGCACGGGTTCCCATTATCGGCACCAATCCGGACTCCATCGATCGCGCAGAAGACCGCGAGCGTTTCCAGCGGCTGCTCAAGCGCCTTCACTTGTTGCAGCCGCCGAATGCGACTGCGCGAACCTTGAAGCAGGCCATCAAACTTGCCAAAAGGATAGGTTATCCGTTGGTCGTTAGACCATCCTACGTACTTGGGGGACGGGCCATGGAAATCGTCCACAGTCGTGAAGACCTGGAGACGTACATGCGTGTGGCCGTGCGTGTTTCGGAAGACGCGCCGGTATTGCTCGATAAGTACCTAAGCGACGCGATTGAGGTCGACGTCGACGCTGTGAGCGACGGCGAGCAGGTGGTTGTGGGCGGTATCATGGAGCATATCGAAGAGGCGGGTGTGCACTCCGGCGACTCCGCCTGTTCCCTGCCCCCGTTTAGTCTGTCAAACACAGTGCAGGAACAGTTGCGCGCGCAAACGGTGCAGTTGGCCAAGGCGCTCAACGTCGTCGGCCTGATGAATATTCAGTTTGCGATTAAGAACGGGGAGATTTATGTGCTGGAGGTCAACCCACGGGCGTCGCGCACCGTACCCTATGTATCCAAGGCGACGGGACGTCCACTCGCAAAGATTGCGGCGCGTTGTATGGTGGGGCGGAAACTTGCCGATCAAGGCGTGCTCACGGAGATCGTTCCCTCTTATTTCTCTGTGAAGGAGGCGGTGTTTCCGTTTATTAAGTTTCCGGGTGTCGACACTGTGCTCGGCCCGGAAATGAAGTCCACGGGTGAGGTTATGGGGATTGGCCGCAGTTTCGGTGAAGCGTTTTCCAAATCGCAATTTGCCGCCGGCGCCGAGATCCCGCGGACGGGGCGTCTGTTCGTCAGCGTTCGCGACGCCGACCAAGAGCCGGTGGTCGATGTAGCCAGGTATTTCTACAAGCACGGGTTCGAAATTTTGGCAACACGCGGGACCGCCGCAGTACTTGCGGCAGCTGGTGTGCCCGTGAAACCGGTTAATAAAGTGTCGGAGGGGCGTCCGCATATCGTCGATATGATCATGAACGACGAGATTGATATAATTGTGAATACCACCTCCGACAAGCAGAGTTTGGAAGATTCTTATGCGATTCGGAGGGAGGCACTGCAACACCGAGTGACTAACTACACCACGCTTTCCGCGGCGCGTGCGGCGCGTGAGGCACACCGTGCAGGCAGCGCCATCACTATCAGTCGTCTGCAGGATTTGCATCAGGAGGTCGTTCATTGAACAAAGTGCTTATTACTGCAGGTGGTGCACAAAAGCTAAGACAACAGCTACATCACTTGAAGACGGTGAAGCGGCCACGCATCATCCAGGAGATCGCGGACGCACGCTCGCACGGTGATATATCAGAGAACGCAGAGTTCCATGCGGCCAAGGAGCAGCAGGGCTTCATCGAGGGGCGCATAGCGGATCTCGAGACAAAACTGGCGCGCGCCGAGATTATCGATCCCGCCACGCTCGACGCCGAAGGACGGGTGGTCTTTGGTGCTACCGTGCAATTGTTGGAAGAATCGGACGACGCCGAGGTTACCTATCAGATTGTCGGTGACCTCGAGGCGGAGATCGCCGAGGGTAAGATCTCTGTCAGTTCGCCGATAGCACGGAGCCTAATCGGCAAGCAAGCAGGCGATATCGTTGAAGTCCATGTACCGGATGGTACACGGACATATGAGATCCTGGGTGTGCGCTACGTGTGATGCAAGTTTGCATAAGGGCGTCTCGCACGTCTAACGTAGCCGCCGTGGTAGTTTGAGTCCCGGGCGAAAAATCACACCCACGCGACCAATCTCTTGAATCGGCTCCGCCGCCGTCAACGCGCAGATCCGCTCAAACAAAGCATGGCGTTTTGCACGATCACCCGCAACGAATCGCACTTTGACCAATTCATGATGATCCAGCGCCTGCTCGATCTCAGCGATGACGGCGGGGGTCAACCCGCCGGCTCCTAGCGTCACCACGGGGTCACGGTGGTGTGCAAGCGCGCGCAGGTGACCGCGTTGCTTTCCGGTCAGTATCATGGCCGTTTCAATGGACGCATACACAAGAGCTTCAATGAACGTAACCGTGGATGATAGCGTATATCTAGCTAACAGGTGCGAGCGTGACAAGTAAACGGCGTAGCCGCACTTGGTGGCAACGCCACGCCAGCGATGCATTCGTCAGACGCGCCCGCACGGAGGGGTATCGCTCACGGGCGGCCTATAAGCTGATAGAACTCGACGAGCGCTTTGGGCTGTTTCGGCCGGGAATGACGGTGGTTGACCTAGGGGCGGCGCCGGGCGGATGGGCGCAATATGTACGCCGCCAAGTGGGCACACGTGGCCACGTGCTGGCCCAGGACTTGCTTCCCATGGAGCCCCTATCGGGGGTGGAATTCATTCACGGTGATATTGGCGATCCCACGGTGCTAGACTTGGTGATAGAGCGACTCAGCGGACGCGCGGTAGACCTTGTTATTTCGGATATAGCCCCCAATATAAGTGGCGATCGTGTGTCCGACCAGATGAGAGCCATTGGCCTCGGCGGAAAAGCGTTGGCGCTCGCGGTGGCGACCCTGAAGCCGGGGGGAGGCCTGTTGCTCAAGACCTTTCAGGGCGAAGGTTTTAGCGATTTGCGTCAAGCCTTGCAGCAGCACTTTGATAAGGTCTTGACCTGCAAGCCGCGCGCCTCGCACGCCCGAAGTCGCGAAATCTATCTGTTCGGTAAAGACTTTCAAGACAGGGGCGAACAGTTAGCGACACAAGGAAATCGGTTGTAACCAGTTAACGCTCGTAGGAAAATGGAACAAAACCGGCGGGCTTGGTCTAATAGACAGCCCTTCCCGGTGATTTGATGCTAGGACGGGACTTTCAGAGGATAGCTTGAACAATCTCACCAAAAATCTGTTGTTGTGGCTCGTCATCGCCGTCGTGCTGATGTCGGTATTCAATAACTTCGGTCCGCGGCAAGCGCCGGCGAGCCGTGTGGAATACTCGCAATTTCTCGACAAGGTCAGGGAAGGCCAGGTCGATAAGGTCACCATTCAAGGTCGCAATATTCAAGGAACATTGAAAGGTGGTGGGAATTTCAAGACCTATCAGCCCGACGACCCGGGCCTCATCGGCGAGCTGCTTGAGCATAACGTGACCATCGACGCCAAGCCCCAGGACCAGCAATCATTACTACTGACGATTTTCATTAATTGGTTCCCACTACTATTGCTGATCGGGGTGTGGATCTTCTTCATGCGCCAGATGCAAGGCGGCGTTGGTGGACGGGGTGCCATGAGCTTTGGCAAAAGCAAGGCACGCATGCTTACCGAGGAACAAAACAAGACAACGTTTGATGACGTTGCCGGCGTAGAAGAGGCGAAAGAAGAGGTTCAGGAGCTGGTCGAATTTTTGCGCGATCCGGCAAAGTTCCAGAAGCTCGGCGGTCGCATCCCCAAGGGAGTGTTGATGACCGGTGCACCCGGCACCGGGAAGACCTTGATCGCGAAGGCGATAGCCGGTGAGGCCAAGGTACCGTTCTTCTCCATTTCCGGTTCGGATTTCGTGGAGATGTTCGTCGGCGTGGGCGCGTCACGTGTGCGTGATATGTTCGACCAGGGGAAGAAGCACGCCCCGTGCATCATATTTATTGACGAGATCGACGCTGTCGGGCGCCAGCGTGGCGCTGGTCTCGGCGGCGGTCACGATGAACGTGAGCAGACGTTGAACCAATTGCTGGTGGAGATGGACGGGTTCGAGGGCACCGAAGGTGTGATCGTGATTGCTGCCACCAACCGCCCGGACGTGCTTGATCCGGCGCTTTTGCGACCGGGTCGGTTCGATCGGCAGGTGGTGGTGCCGTTACCCGACATCCGCGGACGCGAGCTTATTCTGAAGGTGCATATGCGCAACGTCCCGCTTGCGGATGATGTGGTGCCGAGCATCCTGGCGCGCGCAACCCCCGGTTTCTCCGGCGCCGACCTGGCGAACTTAGTGAACGAAGCCGCACTCTTTGCTGCCCGCGCCAATAAGCGCTTGGTGGACATGGACGATTTCGAGAAGGCCAAGGACAAGGTGGTCATGGGCGCGGAGCGGCGCTCGATTGTGATGCCGGAAAAAGAACGTATGAACACCGCGTACCATGAATCCGGGCACACGGTGGTGGCGAAGGTACTGCCGAATACCGATCCTGTGCACAAGGTTACGATTATCCCGCGTGGGCGCGCTTTGGGCGTTACCATGCAGTTGCCAGAGGAGGACCGGTACAGCCAAGACCGCGAGTCGCTGCTGTCCATGATTGCCGTGTTGATGGGCGGTCGTATTGCCGAAGAGGTTTTTATGGATCAGATGACCACCGGCGCGGCCAACGACTTCGAACGGGCGACAGAGCTCGCACGCAATATGGCGACCCGCTGGGGGATGAGTGACGCCCTGGGTACCCGTGTCTATGGCGAGGGTGAGCACGAGGTGTTTCTCGGGCGCGACATGACTACGCATAAGAATTTGAGCGACTCAACGGCGGAAGCGGTGGATGCGGAGATACGCCGTATCATCGATGAGCAGTACGCGCGTGCGCGCCAGATCATCCAAGACAACCGCGACAAAGTCGAAATCATGGCCAAGGCGCTACTTGAGTGGGAAACCCTGAATGCGTCCCAAATCGACGACATCATGGCCGGTAAGAAACCGCGACCGCCTGAGGATCTCGACGATGGTTCGCCCAGTGAAGCAAGTCCCAAGCCCAAGAAACCGAGCCGTAAACCACGCGTCAAACCGGGCCTTGCAGACCCCGCGGGCGAGCACTAAGACTTCCCCAACCGTCATGGACTGCGGTGGGCGTCCGCTCGAGCTGCGGCGCGTAGCCGTCATGGGGATTCTGAATGTCACCCCCGATTCCTTTTCGGACGGGGGTGTCTTTTTTACGCGCGATCGCGCCGTGTGCCATGCGATCCAAATGGTCGATGACGGTGCAGGCATCATCGATGTCGGCGGCGAGTCGACGCGTCCCGGGGCGCAGGTCGTGTCCGCGCAGGAAGAACTCGATCGCGTGATCCCGGTGATCGAGATTCTCAGGGAGGCGATTGCGGTGCCGATCTCGATTGACACCTCGAAGCCGGTGGTCATGCGTGAAGCCGTGGCCGCCGGGGCGGGCATGATCAATGACGTGCGCGCGCTCCGGACCGAAGGCGCACCCGAGCTCGTGGCCAAGCTAGGCGTGCCGGTGTGCCTGGTGCACATGCAAGGCGAGCCCCGCACGATGCAGGAAAATCCCCACTATGACGATGTCGTAGCGCAAGTACAGGCATTCCTACGCGCGCGCATACAGGCATGTCTCAGCGCGGGCATCGCAGCCGACAAGCTCATCGTCGATCCGGGTTTTGGCTTTGGCAAGACACTGAAACATAATCTAGAGTTGTTACGTAACCTGGGCCAATTTGCCCGGCTGAGTGCACCCGTGCTGGTCGGCTTGTCACGCAAATCCATGATCGAGAAAGCCCTAGGTTTGCCGCTTGCACAGCGGCTGCACGCCAGTGTGGCGCTCGCGGTGCTGGCGGTGCTAAACGGCGCCAGTATTGTTCGCCAACATGATGTGGGGCCCACGTGTGAGGCGATCCGCACGGTCGAAGCAGTCTGTCACGGCACCTAGTGCGTTATTCGATAGGGGGAGAGCATGAGCAAGCGTTATTTTGGCACGGACGGGATTCGCGGCCGTGTCGGTGAGGATCCGGTTACACCGGAAACGGTGTTGAAACTCGGCTGGGCTGCCGGCCACGTACTTGGCAGCATCAGCGATGATCGCGCCCGGGTGCTGATCGGCAAAGATACACGCGTTTCCGGTTATCTGCTCGAGTCTGCCCTGGAATCGGGGTTGTCGGCCGCGGGCGTCGATGTGAGCCTGCTCGGACCCATGCCAACCCCCGGTATCGCCTACTTGACACGCACGGCGCGGGCACGTGCGGGTATTGTCATCAGCGCCTCGCACAATCCGTATCAGGATAACGGCATCAAGTTCTTCGCCACCGACGGCACCAAGCTGCCAGACGAGCTGGAGTTGGCTATCGAGGACGCGATGAGCCAACCGATGCGCATCGTGGATTCGGCGGCGTTAGGCAAGGCTGAGCGCTATCGTGATGCGGCGGGCCGTTATATCGAGTTTTGTAAAAGCACGTTTCCACCGAAGCGGGATCTGGAGGGGCTCGCGCTCGTGGTCGACTGTGCAAACGGCGCCGCCTATCAGATTGCACCCGCTGTCCTCGCCGAACTCGGTGCCAACGTGATTCCGATTGCGGATACGCCCGACGGGTTCAACATCAACCACGACTGTGGCTCGACCCATCCGCAGAGGCTTCAGCGCGCGGTGCTCCAGCAGGGCGCAGACCTCGGCATCGCGCTAGACGGGGATGGGGACCGCGTGATCATGGTCGACAATAAAGGGGAGTGTGTCGACGGCGATCAAATTCTTTACATCCTTGGGCTCGCACACCACGTGGCCGGCCATCTAAACGGGGGCATCGTCGGTACTGTTATGAGCAACTTCGGGCTCGAACAAGCGTGTTTGCAAAACGGCATTCCGTTCAAGCGAGCGCCGGTAGGGGACCGTCATGTCATGAGCATGTTGCAGGAGGAAGGCTGGGAGCTGGGTGGGGAGTCGTCCGGCCATGTCATCTGCCTCGATAAAAGTACGACCGGTGACGGCATTGTCACTGCGCTTCAGGTATTGACTATCATTATCGACTCGGGCAAGACGTTGGCCGAGCTCAAGGCGGGTATGCAGGTATTTCCGCAAACGATCATCAATGTCCCCATTGAGGACAAGCACGGGACGTTCGATGTGCAGGGCTCGGCCCGCGTTAAGCGCGCGCTGCGCGAGGCCGAAAGCGAGCTCGCCGATCAGGGTCGCGTATTGCTGCGGCCATCTGGTACCGAGCCTGTTATTCGCGTCATGGTCGAGGGTGCCGACGCCAAGGTCGTGGACCGGCTAAGCCGTCACTTGGCGGAGAGCGTCAGACAGGCTGCGCGCGACGCCGCCTAAGTTGGGCCGGGCGGATATAACGGATCTTGCCTTATGTATGCGTGCTTCCCTGCCAAGGCGAGGGCACTCGCACCCGCTGCCAAGGATGCAACCGACGTATCGCGATGGTAACATCGCGCCCGTTTTGTCTGTTCCCCTAAGCTCTCGGCTTTAATACGAGCTCATGCGTCGTCCGCTGGTCGCAGCGAATTGGAAAATGAACGGCAGCCGCGCGCAGGCAGCGGCGCTGCTCGATCCTATCGTGCAGAGCGTCGACGTGGGCAAGCGTGTTAAGATTATTATTTGTCCACCGTTTATTCTTATCCCGTTAGTGGCGGAGAAGCTCGCCGCTCGTCAGGAGATCGCGTTCGGCGCACAGAATCTCAACACCCATGAATTCGGTGCCTATACCGGCGAAGTCTCGGGCCCGATGTTGCGCGATTATGGTTGCGAGTACGTCATTGTCGGGCATTCGGAGCGGCGTGCCTTATATGGCGAGGACGATCGCGTGGTCGCGGAGAAGTTCGCCGCCGCATTGGAGGGCGGGTTGACGCCGATTCTCTGTGTGGGGGAGACGCTTCCACAGCGTGAGGCGGGGCAGACCGAAGCGGTCGTGACGCGACAGATCGATGCCGTGCTTGAACGTGACGGTATCGAGGTGTTCGCGGACACCGTGATCGCGTATGAACCGGTCTGGGCGATCGGGACGGGGAGGACCGCTACACCCCAACAGGCGCAGGCCGTTCACCGGTTCATCCGCGATAAACTAGCCACCTGCAACCGCGCCATTGCGGCCAAGCTGCCTATTCTTTACGGCGGCAGCGTGAAGGGGAGCAATGCGAGTGATTTGTTTGGCGAGAGCGACATCGACGGTGGCTTGATTGGTGGAGCCTCGCTGGATGCGAGTGAGTTTCTGCAAATTTGCCGGGCTGCCGGTTGATTAAGAGGGGTCAAGATGAAGGAATTGGTCTTGGTTGTTCACGTGCTTGCGGCCGTGGGTTTGGTTGCGTTGGTTTTGCTGCAACAAGGCAAGGGTGCCGACATCGGGGCGGCGTTTGGCAGCGGTGCCTCACAAACGCTGTTTGGCGCACGCGGGTCCTCAAACTTTCTCACCCGGGTCACGGCGTTGCTGGCGACGACCTTTTTTATTACCAGTCTGACGCTTGCCGTGTTTGCCTCGCGCGGGGGCGCCCCCACCAGTGTCACGGAGTCGGTCACGATCGAGGAGCCTGCGGCGCAAACCGTTCCAGAACAGCAAACGCCCGAGGTACCCGAAAGTCCGACGCCTTCGGAGGTACCCGAAGTACCCCGTTAAAGGCAACATGCTCGCGCACGAGCCGCGAGCGCTCCGTATCGGGTATTCTTTTGATCGATATTCTTACGTACTATGTGCTCTGTGCGTCTCTCGTTTGCGCCGGGGTGCCGCGCACGGCCAGTGCAACGACGAGGGAGGGCTGTTAGCAACGCCGAAGTGGTGGAACTGGTAGACACGCCGTCTTGAGGGGGCGGTGGCGCGAGCCGTGCGGGTTCGAGTCCCGCCTTCGGCACCATCCTGCTTTCGTGGCGATCGCTTTCCGTGTGTATCGCAGGCGTCGCAGCGCGCCGCCATCATCAGCATAATCCTCTGACATTACAAGGAATTGCTATCTGGGGCAGGCTTGACTTTTCGCGAAGCGACAGCCTAGACTCGAAAATCGTTCACGATGGGTGAGTGTCGACGCTCCCCAATACATTCATCGTGTTGGACCAGCGCTAGCGATACGGATGCTAGAAAACTACCTCCCGATACTCATCTTCATCGGTGTCGGCCTGTTTATCGGTGTCGCACCCATGGCCTTGGGCTGGCTTCTAGGCCCGCGGAATCCGGACAGCGAAAAAAACTCTCCTTATGAATGCGGGTTCGAGGCCTTTGAGGACTCACGCATGAAGTTTGATGTGCGCTACTACCTTGTTGCTATCCTGTTTATCATTTTCGACCTGGAGATCGCTTTTCTTTTTCCCTGGGCAGTCGCTATTGGCGAGGTCGGACTGTTCGGGTTTCTGGCGATGATGCTATTTCTCGGGATTCTCACCATCGGTTTCATATATGAGTGGAAGAAGGGGGCGCTGGAATGGGAATAGAGGGCGCACTGGAGGGTGGTTGGGCAACCACGCAGCTGGATAAGCTTATCAACTGGACGCGCACGGGGTCCTTGTGGCCCATGACTTTCGGCCTTGCCTGCTGTGCCGTCGAGATGATGCACGCCGCCGCCTCCCGCTACGACATGGACCGCTTCGGCATTATGTTTCGAGCCAGTCCGCGGCAGTCGGACGTGATGATCGTGGCCGGCACCTTGTGCAACAAGATGGCCCCGGCGCTGCGCAAGGTCTACGATCAAATGGCGGAGCCGCGTTGGGTGATCTCCATGGGCTCCTGCGCCAACGGCGGTGGTTATTACCATTACTCCTATTCAGTGGTGCGTGGCTGCGATCGTATCGTTCCTGTCGACATTTACGTCCCCGGTTGCCCGCCGACGGCCGAGCAGTTGCTTTACGGCATCATTCAGCTGCAGAAAAAAATAAAACGCACCAATACCATCGCGCGGTAATCAGGAAAGAGAATCGCTTTATGGCTGATTTACCTCAGGCCGTCACTGCACAGGCCCAGGCAAAGTTCGGCGATTCGATTACCAATATCATTGAGGCGGTCGGCGAACTGACGCTTGAGATCAAACGCGAAGACGTGCGAGAGGTGTGCCGTATTTTGCGTGATGATCCTTTTTTCTCATTCGAACAACTGATCGATCTGTGTGGTGTTGATTACCAGGATTACCGGCGTGAAGCGCCTGAAGGCGCGAGCCAAGGCCCGCGTTTCGCCGTGGTGTATCATCTGCTTACGCTTAAGCACAACCGACGTCTTCGCCTACGCGCCTTCCTCGACGACGAGCTGCCAATCGTAGACTCGGTTGTCGATATCTGGAACTCCGCCAATTGGTATGAACGCGAGGCCTTCGATCTCTTCGGTATCGTGTTCGAGGGACACCCGGATCTGCGCCGGATCCTGACTGATTACGGTTTTGTTGGCCATCCGTTCCGCAAGGACTTCCCCCTAATCGGTGAGGTGGAAATGCGTTATGACGCGGAAAAGCAACGGGTGGTCTATGAACCGGTAAGCATCGAGCCAAGGATTCTCGTGCCACGCGTCATTCGTGAGGAGGGTTTCGGTGGCAGAAATCCGTAACTACACGATGAACTTCGGCCCGCAGCACCCTGCCGCCCATGGCGTGCTACGGTTGGTGTTGGAGCTTGACGGTGAGGTCATTCAGCGTGCTGATCCACATATCGGCCTGTTACATCGCGCCACCGAAAAGCTCGCTGAAAGCAAGCCCTATAGCCAAAGTATCGGTTACATGGACCGGTTGGATTATGTGTCCATGATGTGCAACGAGCACGGCTATGTGCTGGCGATGGAGAAGCTGTTGGGGGTCACGCCACCGATTCGTGCGCAGTATATCCGTGTTATGTTTGACGAGATCACCCGCGTTCTGAATCATTTACTGTTTTTGGCTTCGTATGCGCTGGACCTCGGAGCCATGACAGTGTTCCTGTATTGTTTCCGCGAACGCGAGGACCTTTTTGACTGTTATGAGGCGGTATCGGGTGCGCGTATGCACGCGAACTATTATCGGGTGGGCGGGGTATACCGGGATCTGCCAGACACAATGCCCCAGTATCGGCCGTCGAAGTGGCACAACGACAAGGATGTGAAGCGACGGAACGTGAATCGCCAAGGTTCCCTGCTCGACTTCATCTGGGACTTCACCGAGCGCTTTCCCAAGTACATCGATGATTACGAGACGCTGCTCACGGACAACCGCATATGGAAACAACGCACGGTCGATATCGGTGTGGTTCCACCCGAGCGTGCACTGCAGTTGGGCTTTACAGGACCTATGCTGCGGGCATCCGGCGTCGAGTGGGATCTGCGCAAGAAGCAGCCCTATGAGGTATACGACAAAGTCGATTTTGATATCCCGGTCGGCAGCAACGGCGACTGCTACGACCGTTATCTGGTACGTGTCGAGGAGATGCGCCAGTCCAACAGGATTATCCGCCAGTGTGTTGAATGGTTGCGCAACAACCAGGGCCCCGTGATCGTCGACGACCACAAGTTGGTAGCGCCCCGGCGCGAGGAAATGAAGGACGACATGGAGTCGTTGATTCACCATTTCAAACTCTTTACCGAAGGCTTTTGTATCCCGGAAGGCGAAGCCTACGCGGCCGTGGAGGCGCCCAAGGGTGAGTTCGGAGTCTATCTGGTATCCGACGGCGCCAATAAGCCCTACCGGCTTAAGATCCGTGCCCCTGCCTTTGTCCATCTGGCGGCCATGGACGAGATGGCCCGTGGGCACATGATCGCTGACGTCGTGGCGATTATCGCGACCCAGGATATCGTGTTCGGAGAGGTCGACCGATGACGGCGCAAAGCCAGCCTAAATTTCTGATCGACCTGTTGACGCCAGAGTCACGCGCGCAGATCGACCACTGGATCGTCAAGTATCCCCCGGATCAGAAACAGGCGGCGGTGATGGCGGCGCTCAATATCGTGCAGGAACAGAACGGCGGCTGGCTCACGACGGATCTTATGGACGCCGTCGCCGAGTACCTGGAGATGCCACCCATCGCGGTCTACGAAGTGGCGAGCTTCTACACGATGTACGATTTGAAACCCGTAGGGCGCCACAAGATCTATGTGTGCACCAATATTTCGTGCATGCTCTGTGGGTCCGACGTCATTGTCCAGCATCTTCAGAAGAAACTGGGTATTAAGCTGGGCGGGACCACGCCGGATGCTAAGTTCACTCTCAAGGAGAGCGAATGTCTCGCGGCCTGTGCCGGTGCCCCCATGTTCATGGTCGACAAGAAGTACTACGAGAACCTGACACCGGACAAGGTCGACGCGATTCTCGACAAGCTGGAGTAAACGCGGTGCTCAACGAAGTTTGTTTTGCGAATCTTAAACTCAAAGAACCGTGGACGCTTCGGACCTACGAGAGGGCCGGGGGTTACGAGATATGGCGTAGGGTTTTGAACGAAAGGACCCCGGCCGAAAAAATTATCGAGGAGATCAAAGCAGCGGCGCTACGTGGCCGAGGTGGAGCCGGGTTTCCCACCGGTTTGAAGTGGAGTTTCATGCCGCGATCCGCCCCCGGGCCGAAGTATCTCGTCTGTAACTCCGACGAAGGCGAACCCGGGACCTGCAAAGACCGCGAGATCCTGCGCTATAACCCGCATGCGATTATCGAGGGGATGGCAATTGCCGGTTATGCGATCGGCGCCACGGTGGGTTACAACTACCTGCGTGGAGAATTCCACGAGCCCTTTGAGCGCTGCGAAGCGGCAACGCAGGAAGCGTATGCAGCCGGGCTGCTCGGCCAGAACATTCTCGATGCGGGTGTCGATTTCGACCTTTATAACCTGCTCGGTGCGGGTGCCTACATCGTCGGCGAGGAAACCGCGATGCTCGAATCCATCGAGGGCAAAAAAGCACTGCCGCGCTACAAACCGCCTTTCCCGGCGAACTATGGCGTATTCGGGCATCCGACCACTGTTAACAACACCGAAACCCTGGCGTCAGTACCTTACGTCTTACGGCATGGGCCGCAAAAATTTCTCGAAATGGGCAAACCCAATAACGGCGGAACAAAGATCTTTTCGGTTTCAGGCCACGTCAACAAGCCGGGTAACTACGAAATCCCGCTCGGCACACCGTTTGCCAAGTTACTCGAGCTGGCAGGTGGAGTACGCCATGGCTATCGGCTCAAAGCGGTAATTCCGGGCGGGACGTCGGCAAAAGTGCTACCGGCAGAGATTATGATGGAGCTCGATATGGATTTCGATTCACTCGCCAAGGCAGGTTCCATGCTTGGCTCGGGTGCTGTGGTGATCATGGATGAAACGACCTGTATGGTACAGGCGCTCGGACGCATCGCACATTTTTATTATGAGGAGTCCTGCGGCCAGTGTACGCCGTGTCGCGAGGGTAGTGGCTGGCTGACGCGGGTGATCCACCGCATCGAGCACGGTCAGGGCCGGCCGGAGGAACTGGACATGCTGGACGACGTCGCGAGCAAGATCGAGGGTCGCACCATTTGCGCCTTCGGGGAGGCCACCGCATGGCCTGTGCGAAGCTTCGTCCATCATTTCCGGGATGAATTTCAGTACCATATCGATCACGGCCACTGCATGCCCGGCACCGGCAAGTATGAGTTGCCGCGTAGGGGAGCGAGCACGTCATGAGCGCGAAAGCGCAGAACAAGACCGAACCCCCAGCGACTGATGTGGTTACCATTGAGGTCAATGGCAAGCCGTTACAGGCTAAGAAGGGCAGCATGGTCATCCAGGTGACGGATGCGGCCGGTATCTATATCCCGCGCTTTTGTTATCACCATAAGTTATCGGTGGCGGCCAACTGTCGCATGTGCCTGGTTGAAGTTGAGAAGACGCCAAAGCCCGTGCCCGCGTGTGCGACTCCGGTCGCCGATGGCATGAAGGTCTTTACCCAGTCAGAACTGGCCCGCGATGCGCAGAAAGGTGTGATGGAGTTTTTGCTCATCAATCATCCGCTCGATTGCCCGATTTGTGATCAGGGCGGTGAGTGCCCGCTGCAGGACTTGGCCCTCGGTTATGGCAAGGATGTTTCCCGCTACGCGGAAAAAAAGCGGGTCGTGGACGACAAAGACATCGGGCCTTTGATCGCCACCGACATGACACGCTGCATCCACTGCACCCGCTGCGTCCGTTTTGGTCAGGAGATTGCCGGCATTATGGAGCTCGGCGCCACCGGGCGCGGTGAGCACACCGAGATCGGGACTTTTATTGAAAGAAGTGTCGACTCAGAGCTCTCGGGTAATGTCATCGACCTGTGCCCGGTTGGTGCTCTTACCTCCAAACCGTACCGGTTCACGGCGCGCGCGTGGGAGCTGATTAACCATGATGCCATCAGCCCGCACGATTGCGTTGGCTCTAACCTGAATGTGCAGGTTCGGCATCACAAGGTGATGCGCGTGTTGCCACGTGAAAACGAGGCCATCAACGAGTGTTGGCTGTCCGACCGCGACCGCTATAGCTACGAAGCGGTGAACAGCGAAGAACGCCTGCAAGTTCCAATGATCCGCGAGAATGGCCGCTGGACCGAAGTCGACTGGAATACGGCGTTGGCGTTCGCCGTCACGGGCTTGAGGAAGGTGATGGACGAGCATGGCCCGGATCAACTTGGCGCTTTGGCGGCGCCAACGTCGACGTTGGAGGAGTTTTACTTATTACAAAAGCTCATGCGGTCGTTGGGGTCGGCGAACGTCGATCATCGATTGCGCCAGCTGGATTTCAGCGATGACGATAACGCGCCGGTTTTCCCTTGGTTGGGGCAGTCGATCGAAGACTTAGACAATCTCGAGGCGCTATTACTGGTGGGTTCCAATGTTCGTAAGGACCAGCCAATCCTCGGGCATCGTGTGCGTAAGGCGAGCCGCAAGGGCGCGCGCATCATGGCCATCAACCCGGTGGATTACGATCTTGCCTTCAAGCTCGCACACAAAGTCGTTACCGATCCGGCCAATATGAAGGTATCACTCGCACGTGTGGCCAAGGTGTTGGCCGCCGGCAACCGCGTGATCGCTCGGCCGGCGCCGGCGTGGATGCAAAGCATTGAGCCGGGACAGGAAGAGCGGGCGATTGCGGACGTTCTCGCGCGCCACGACCGCGTCGCCGTGCTGCTCGGCAATTTTGCGGCGAGTCATCCTGAGGCGGCGCAGCTGCGCGCACTGGCCGAGCTGGTGGCGGAGCTCGCCTCTGCCAACTTAGGTTTCCTGTGTGAGGCCAACAGCGCCGGTGGGTGGCTCGCCGGCTGCGTGCCCCACCGCGGGCCCACTGGGCATACCGCACGCGCGGGCCGTCATGCGCACGCCATGATCAGCGATCTGCTCAAAGGCTATATTTTGTTGGGCGTTGAGCCCGAGCTTGATTGTTTGGACGGTCAGCGCACACGTCAAGCCATGGAGACCGCCGACTTTGTTGTGATGCTGTCGCCCTTCAAGCCGTCGCCGGCCACGACGAACGCGCTGGCGTACGCCAACGTGCTACTGCCGCTGACGCCGTTTACAGAGACCGCGGGGACCTTTGTCAACTGCGAAGGCCGGCTGCAGGCCTTTGGCAGCGCGGCGCCGCCTCTAGGCGAGGCACGGCCAGGATGGAAGATTCTGCGCGTACTCGGCAATCTGTTCGGCCAGCCCGGATTTGACTATGTGCGGGTCGAGGACATACGTACGGAGCTTGATTTGGCCGACCTTACACCTTCCGCGGAACTGAAGCAGCGCACGCTTCCCGATCGGCTGGATGGAGAGGTGCCGGAACTTGTGCGTATTACTGAGGTGCCCATCTACGCGATCGACAACCTGGTACGCCGCGCACCAGCGCTGCAGAAAAGCGCTGATAATCCCCCGCCGGCGGCGCGGATGAATTCCAGGCAAGTTGAACAACTCCGTCTTACCGCGGCAGGCAAGGTGATTGTGCGTATGCTCGACGGCGAGACCACCTTGGATCTGATCGTCGACGCGCGCATACCCGACCGCTGTGCCCTCGTGCCCGCGGGTTATCCAGAAACATCCGCCCTCGGCCCCCACGGTGCGGTCAGCGTTTCCAGGGCTGAGCGCACATGATCGAGGTCTTGCAATCGCTGTGGAACGGGTTTCCCGACTGGTCGCAAATCACGCTGATTAATCTCGGCCTAATCTTCGCAATCGCGGTGCCGCTGCTGCTGGCGGTAGCCTATCTCACCTTTGCCGAACGCAAGCTGATCGGCTACATGCAGGTGCGCATCGGCCCGAACCGGGTCGGACCGCGGGGCTGGCTGCAGCCCGTTGCTGACGGCGTTAAGCTGCTGCTTAAAGAGATCATCATTCCCGCCAACGCCAACACGTACCTGTTTGTCATCGCACCAGTACTTGCTATTGCCCCCGCCCTAGTCGCCTGGGCGGTGATCCCGTTTACTGATAAGTTGGTACTCGCCAACATAGATGCCAGCCTGCTGTTCATCTTGGCTTTAACCTCTGTGGGCGTGTACGGCGTCATTGTCGCGGGCTGGGCGTCGAACTCGAAGTACGCCTTTCTCGGTGCGATGCGGTTGGCGGCGCAAATTGTTGCCTACGAGATTGCTATGGGCTTTGCACTGGTCGGCGTGCTGATGGCGGCGGAGAGCTTAAATTTGCGCGAGATTGTCTTGCAACAGCAAGGCGGGTTGCATCAGTGGTATTGTTTGCCGCTGTTCCCGCTTTTCCTGGTCTACTTCATTGCCGGCGTCGCAGAAACTAACCGTACGCCATTTGACGTGGCTGAAGGCGAAACCGAAATCGTTGCCGGTTTTCACGTGGAATACTCGGGCATGACCTTCGCCCTATTCTTCCTCGCTGAATATGCCAATATCATCTTGATCGCAACGCTGGCGGCCATCATGTTCTTGGGCGGGTGGTTGCCACCTGTCAACTTCCCGCCGTTCACCTGGATTCCGCCCCTTGCCTGGCTGTTGATCAAGATCAGCATAATGGTGTTCCTCTTCTTGTGGTTTCGTGCGACGTTTCCTCGTTACCGTTACGACCAGATCATGCGTTTGGGCTGGAAGGTTTTCATCCCAGTGACCCTGGTTTGGATTGTGGTTCTCGGGGTGGCGATGCAAACGCCAATCGGGTTTTTGTTCCACTAGTCCAGAGGCCGGACCAGCGAGTATCGGAATGAATGCGGTCAAGCGATATCTAAAAAGTTTTCTACTGTTTGAGCTTATCAAGGGATTGATGGTGACCGGGCGGCATCTGTTCGCACGCAAGATTACCGTGCAGTATCCAGAGGAACGGACCCCACAGTCTCCACGCTTCCGTGGACTGCATGCGTTGCGCCGCTATCCCAACGGCGAGGAACGGTGTATCGCGTGCAAGCTGTGTGAAGCCGTGTGTCCGGCGCTTGCAATAACCATCGAGTCGGAGGAGCGTGCCGATGGCACACGTCGCACGACCCGTTATGACATCGATCTATTCAAATGCATTTACTGCGGCTTTTGTGAGGAATCCTGTCCGGTGGACTCGATCGTGGAGACGCGCTTTTTTGAGTTTCATTTCGAGAATCGCGACGAGAACATCATTACTAAACAACAGCTGTTGGCGGTAGGGGATAAATTTGAAAAACAACTTGCCGCCGATCGTGCGGCAGACGCAAGATATAAATAGAAACCAGTAGCAAGTCGGAAGTAGCAAGTAGCAAGGCGAAACCGATCGCCTTAGATCCAGCAGTTACTTGCTACTTGCTACTTGCTACTTGCCACTTGCAACTGAGACAGAAATGACCTTCGAACAGTTTGTCTTTTACCTTTTGGCGGCAGTATTGCTGTTGGCCGCGGCCATGGTCATTACGATACGCAATCCGGTAAAGGCGGCCTTGTTTCTGGTGCTCGCGTTCTTTAACGCTGCCGGACTTTGGATTCTCCTCGAGGCGGAGTTTCTGGCCATCGTGTTGGTGCTGGTTTATGTAGGCGCAGTAATGGTGCTGTTTTTGTTTGTGGTGATGATGCTGGATGTCAACCTGGTGCGCCTGCGTGAAGGATTTGGTGAATATCTGCCGATCGGGGGCATTGTCGCAGTGTTACTGGTGCTGGAGATGGCGATCATTCTCGGTCCCAGGCATTTTGGTTTGGACAAGTTTCCCGCCCCTGCGGGGCATCCGGCGGATTACAGCAACACGCGCGAGTTGGGTCGTGTGTTGTATACGTTCTATGTTTATCCGTTTGAGATTGCAGCATTAATCCTGCTGGTCGCCATCATCGCGGCGATCGCGCTTGCATTGCGCAAACGTAAGGACACGAAGTACCAAGATCCCAGACAACAGATCCGTGTCCAACGCGAAGAGCGAGTGCGCCTCGTCAAGATGCCGGCAGAGAAAAAAACTTGAACAACTCAACGCAACGGCGCAAAGGCGCCAAGAATTCAGGAATATTCTTTGCGTTCTTAGCGTCTTCGCGTTGGGCTTTCGATGGGTAGATAGTAGGCGATGATCCCACTATCCCATTATCTGATACTCGGGGCCATTCTGTTCTCCCTTAGCGTCGTTGGGATTTTCTTGAACCGCAAAAACGTCGTTATTTTGCTTATGGCGATTGAGCTGATGCTGCTGGCGGTCAACATCAATTTCCTCGCCTTCTCGCATTATCTCGACGACCTCGCCGGTCAGGTTTTTGTGTTTTTTATCCTGACGGTAGCGGCGGCTGAGGTGGCAATTGGTCTTGCTATCCTGATGGTAGTTTTCCGAAACCGCCGAACGATCAATGTTGAAGATCTTGACGTGCTAAAGGGTTAGCCGATGCTTGGAATTGACATCAAGGTCATCTATCTGGCTATTCCCGTTTCTTGCCTTATCGGCTCGATCGTTGCGGGCGTCTTCGGTTGGAAAATCGGGCGTCGCGCTGCGCACACGGCAGCGATATCGGGTGTGGCGCTGTCATTTTTCCTATCCCTAATCGTCCTCAAGGACGTGCTTGCGGATGGACACACCTTCAACGGCCCGGTTTATACGTGGCTCGTAAGTGGCGGAATTCCGCTGGAGGTCGGCTTTCTTATCGATCCCTTGACCGCGGTGATGATCGCCGTGGTGACGTTCGTGTCGCTGATGGTGCATATCTATACCATCGGCTATATGCACGACGACCCTGGGTACCAGCGTTTCTTCAGTTATACGGCGCTGTTTACGTTTTTCATGCTCATGCTCGTCATGTCCAACAATTTCTTACAGTTGTTCTTTGGTTGGGAAGGCGTTGGCCTGGTGTCTTATCTCTTGATCGGGTTCTGGTTTGAACGCGATTCTGCCACCCATGCGCAACTGAAGGCTTTCTTGGTCAATCGTGCCGGGGACTTTGGGTTCCTATTGGGAATAGCCGTGATTTATCTCCATTTCGGCAGCCTGGATTACGCAGCGGTGTTCGCCATTACCCCCCAGGTGGCCGGCAACACGGTGGAGGTCATACCCGGCGTTGAGTGGAACCTCATTACCCTGATTTGCCTGCTGCTGTTTATGGGGGCGATGGGGAAATCGGCGCAAATGCCGCTGCATGTCTGGTTGCCGGATTCGATGGAGGGCCCGACACCGATCTCAGCCCTCATTCATGCCGCCACCATGGTAACGGCGGGCGTATTCATGGTGGCACGTATGTCACCGCTTTTTGAGTTCTCCGAGACCGCCTTGAGTGTCGTGCTTGTCATCGGGACGGTCACCGCACTTTTCCTCGGACTTGTCGCAATCGTGCAGAACGACATCAAGCGCGTGGTCGCGTACTCCACGATCTCGCAACTCGGTTACATGATGGTGGGCAATGCCGTCTCAGCCTACGCGGCGGGCATTTTCCACCTTGTGACACATGCGTTCTTCAAGGCGCTGCTGTTCTTGGCCGCCGGTTCGGTAATCATTGCCTTACACCATGAACAGGATATGCGGAAGATGGGTGGGCTGCGCAAGTACATGCCGGTGACGTATTGGACCATGGTTATCGGCGCGCTGGCACTCATCGGCTTCCCCGGTATGGCTGGGTTCTTCTCTAAGGACTCCATTATCGAGGCCGTGCATCACTCCGAGTTGCCGGGAAGCACGTTTGCACATATCGCCGTAATGAGTGGCGTGTTCGTCACGGCGTTTTACACCTTTCGCATGTTGTTCATGACCTTCCATGGTAAGCCGCGCATGGACGATCACACTCTGCATCACGTCAGGGAGTCACCCTTCGTGGTTACCTTTCCACTGGTGATGTTGGCGATCCCTTCGGCGGTTGCCGGTTGGCTCTTTATTCAGCCGATGCTTTTCGGTGACCTCTTTGGCACATCGCTCAAAGTACTGCCCCATCATGATGTGCTCGCGGAGTTAAGCGCTGATTACCACGGTGTAGGCCCGTTTATTGCCCATGGTTTACAGTCGCTTCCTTTCGTGCTCGCGGTGATCGGAATTATCGCCGCTTGGCTCTTATACGTGCGCTATCCCCATCTCCCCGATGTGTTAAGCCGTAAGGTAAGCCTCGTTTACACAGTGCTTGTTCGCAAGTATTTCTTTGACGACGTCAATGAGCTCGTGTTTGCCGCCGGTGCCAGGAAGATTGGCACGTTGTTCTGGCAGATCGGTGACTTGACACTGATAGACGGACTTGCCGTGAACGGGACCGCACGGGTCGTCGGCTGGGTCGCTTCGATTATGCGCTATATTCAGACCGGATACGTATATCACTATGCCTTTGCGATGATCCTTGGCTTATTTTTGCTGATCACGTTTTTCCTCCACCGCTAGCGTCGGACTAACAACAATATGTTCTCGGACTATGCACTTAGCATTGCTATTTGGTTACCAATAATCGGCAGCGTAGCGGTGCTCGCGACCGGTGGCGACCAAAATGCCGTCATTGCGAGACGTTTGAGCCTGTTTTTCGCCATCGCCGCGTTCGTTGCGACCATACCGCTCTATACCAGCTTCAATCTACATACCGCGGACATGCAATTCGTCGAAGACTACCCCTGGATCAACGCGTTCAACATCCGCTACCACCTGGGCATCGACGGTATCTCCCTGCTGCTCATACTGCTGACCAGTTTTTGCACTGTTATCGTCGTGATTGCCGGCTGGCGTGTGATCCAGAACAAGGTTGCCCAGTACATGGCCGCATTTCTGATCATGGAAGGTCTGATGATAGGAGTTTTCTCCGCCCTGGACGCCATCCTGTTTTACGTATTCTGGGAAGGCATGCTGGTGCCGATGTTCTTAATTATCGGGCTTTGGGGCGGCCCAGAGCGGGTTTACGCGACCATCAAGTTTTTCCTGTACACCTTTCTCGGTTCGGTGTTGATGCTGGTGGCGTTTATCTACCTGTATTACCAGGCCGAGTCTTTCGAGATCCTGGTCTTCCACGAGCTTAGGCTGGGTCTGAACGAGCAGATCCTGCTCTTTCTCGCAATGTTGGCGGCGTTTGCGGTCAAAGTACCGATGTGGCCGGTGCACACTTGGCTCCCTGACGCCCACACGGAGGCGCCGACGGGCGGTTCGGTGATCCTGGCCGCCATCCTCCTGAAGATGGGTGGCTATGGTTTCCTGCGCTTCAGCCTGCCGATCTTTCCCGATGCCAGCCATGAGCTCGCTTGGTTCATGATCACACTGTCACTGATCGCGGTCGTCTATATCGGATTGGTGACCCTGATGCAGGACGACATGAAGAAGCTCATTGCCTACTCGTCGATCGCCCATATGGGGTTTGTGACACTTGGTTTCTTCATATTCAACACCCAGGGAATCGAAGGCGGGCTGGCACAGATGATTTCCCACGGATTCATCTCGGGCGCCTTATTCTTATGCGTAGGCGTCTTGTATGACCGATTGCACTCGCGGGAAATCAAGGACTATGGCGGTGTGGCTAACCGTATGCCGGTGTTTGCGTCGTTTATGATGCTGTTCGCGCTCGCGAATACCGGGTTGCCCGGGACATCGGGTTTCGTCGGCGAACTTCTGGTAATCCTCGGTTCGTTTCAAGTGAATGTCTGGTACGCGGTGCTTGCCGCCACCACAGTGGTATTCGGCGCCGCCTACACGCTCTGGATGTACAAGCGAGTGATTTTTGGCCGTGTGGCCAGCGACAAGGTGGCGGCGCTTGACGACGCGACGCCGCGGGAGATGTTATTTTTGAGTTTACTCGCGGGTGCAGTGCTGGCAATGGGATTGTGGCCTTTTCCGTTCCTGGACGTGATGCACGCATCGGTTGATCATCTACTAGAGCAAGTGTCTGTATCAAAACTCTAAGAGCTTTAACGCAAAGGCGCCGAGACGCAAAGATTTAAAAGACGTGAAAACTATGAGTAACTGTACTGTCGGCACAAGTCGTATGATTGAGTTGGTTTTGCGTATGAAAAACTTTGCGCCTTCGAGCCTCTGCGTCGAGTAGTGAAGTGATGAATTTCGAAATACCCAACATGTTGCCCGCACTCCCGGAGATCTGGGTATTCTCCATGGCGTGCGTCATCCTCTGTGTAGACCTTTTTATCACCAAACATACGCGTGCTGTCACGTATGTGCTTTGCCAGCTAACGTTGCTAACCGCCGCCGCGCTAACCCTGCAAGGGTTGTCGATGTCAGCCGGACTGACGTTTAACAACATGTTTGTGCGGGACACGTTGTCGGATGTCCTAAAGCTCGCGACCTATTTGGTCATCTTTTTCGTATTTGCATATTCCCGTGACTATCTGCGGGAACGAGACATGTACCGGGGCGAATATTTTGTTCTTGGGTTGTTCGGTGTCGTCGGCATGATGGTGATGGCATCAGCCAGTCATTTCCTCACGTTGTATCTGGGGCTTGAGCTGCTCTCGTTGAGTCTGTACGCCATGGTGGCGTTCCAGCGCGATTCGGCGCAAGCGACGGAAGCGGCGATGAAGTACTTTGTGCTTGGTGCGATCTCCTCCGGCATGCTGCTCTATGGTATGTCGATCCTATACGGCCTAACGGGAAGCTTGGATATTGCGGTGGTTAAGGACGCAATCGCCGGCATGTCTCCAGATGACGTGGTCCTCATCTTTGGTCTTGTGTTTGTCATTGTCGGTATAGGGTTTAAGGTGGGTGCCGTACCGTTTCACATGTGGCTTCCCGATGTTTATCACGGGGCGCCTACCTCGGTCACGCTTTACATTGGGACAGCACCGAAAATCGCCGGTTTTGCTTTAATTATCCGCCTCCTGGTCGGTGGCCTCGAAAACCTCGCCGTGTCTTGGCAGGACATGCTCGTCATTCTGGCCGTGCTCTCGATGGCGATTGGCAACATTGTGGCTATTGCCCAGAGCAATATCAAACGAATGTTGGCTTACTCGTCGATTGCGCACATGGGCTTTTTCTTGTTGGGTGTTCTCAGCGCGACGCCAAACGGCTACAGCTCTGCGCTGTTCTATGTGCTGATATACGCGGTGATGGCTCTGGGGGCGTTCGGCATGGTTATTCTCCTATCGCGGGCGGGCTTCGAGGCCGAGCGCCTTGACGATTTCAAAGGCCTCAATCAAAGAAGCCCGTGGTATGCCTTCTTGATGCTGTTGTTGATGTTCTCGCTCGCCGGCGTTCCACCGACAGTCGGTTTTTATGCCAAGCTGCTTGTCATTCAGTCCGTCATACAGGCAGATATGATCTGGCTTGCTGTTGTCGCTGTACTTTTGGCGGTGGTCGGCGCGTATTACTACTTGCGAGTCATCAGACTCATGTACTTCGACGATGCCGAGGAGAAAATACCAATCGGTGCAAGCGCCGACATGCGCGTATTAATCGGCATCAACGCCCTGGCATTGCTTTTGATAATGCCGTGGGTGGGTACGCTCATCGACCTCTGCGGCAAAGCGATACAAGGCATTTCCTAGCGGATATAGCTTGCTTAGCGATCTACTCATTGGGCCACGCTACCTGCTGCGTGGCTTTCGCCTGATCTTGCGCCGGGGTCTCCGGCGCTTCCTCCTGATACCGCTTTTTATCAATGTGGTGGTTTTTGCGGGGCTTATCTGGCTTGGCGCGAGCCAGTTCGAGGCCTTAGTGACTTGGCTGTTGCCGGGTGGCGAAAGTTGGTGGGCGCTATTGGCACGCGGTCTGCTTTGGATGTTCTTTGCCTTGACTGCAGGACTTCTCATGTTCTTTACGTTTACGCTGGTTGCTAACCTTATAGGGGCACCCTTCAATGCCCTGCTCGCCGAGCGGGTTGAAGAAAGCCTGGGTGGGACGACTGCTGGCGACAGTACGCAGACGTGGGTTGGCAGTCTTCTGCGATCGATCGCAAACGAGTTACGAAAACTACGTTATTTTTTTGTCCTCATTCTGTTTGCGCTGGCAGTAACGATCATTCCGATCGCAAACATCTTGGCGCCGTTCGTCTGGATTATGGTGACCTCGTGGATGCTAGCTTTAGAGTACTTAGCGTATCCAATGGAAAATCATGGCTTTGCGTTTGCTGATGTGCGACAGAGTGCCCGCGTCAATAAACTGAGCACCCTCGGGTTCGGCGCGGCGGTGATGGTGGTCACGCTCATTCCGGTGGTTAACCTGACGGTTATGCCTGCCTCGGTTGCTGGTGCAACCGCTATGTGGTTTGAGCGCGTGCAGCGCCAGGGAGAGGGGCGCTAGAATGCTGCTTGTCGCTCGAAAGCGCGCATCGAAAAACCGTATAATCATCAGCTGCTAGTGCATTCACCAACGCGTACCAGATAGGACGCCTACATAGCGCAGCGACTGTTACGGCAGCGAGGCAAGAGCCACCTATATGAGCGCATGACATGCGTATAGGGGTTGTATCGGATACCCATGGTTTTCTCGATGCGAGAATTATGGAGATCATTGGCCGCTGTGATTTGGCGGTGCACGCCGGGGATATCGGGAATGCGGGCGTATTGGAACAACTGCGGCCGCGACGGGAACAGATTCTCGCTGTGCGTGGAAACAACGACACGCCACAGAAGTGGCCGCGCACCGATGCGGCGGTGCTTGATGGCTTGCCGGATGAGGTGGCGGTAGATCTACCTGGTGGATGCCTGGTGGTTGTGCACGGACACAGAGACGGCCCGCCTCGGCGCAGGCACGCGAAGTTGCGTACTCGATACCCCGATGCGCGCGTGATCGTCTACGGCCACAGCCATCGGCTCGTTTGTGATCAAGATCAGCGTCCGTGGGTGTTAAATCCGGGTGCAGCCGGGCGCAGCCGCACGTTCGGAGGCCCCTCTTGTTTGGTCTTGCACGTGCGTGCCACCAGGTGGAGGGTCGAGGGTGTGCGCATTCGCCTCTAGGTAACGATAACTATTCCTGTATGGTTCGAGGAAATCACGTGGGCGTATGCAAAACGGCTAAGTCGATGGGACGGGAAACAAGTAAAGCAGAAAACGAGCGACGCATCAGGGCTGGTGTCCGCGTCGCGCTGAGCTCTGGCGTATGGCTGGCCATCGGCGTGCAGGTACTCATCCTGAGTCTGTTTCTATATAGGATCATCCCTATGTTGGGGGCCGACGAATCGCAGGCTGAACTACCTGTATTAATGCTTCTATTTCTGGTGTTGCTCGTCGTTAACGTTTATGTGATGGGTGGCATATTGCGTGCCTTCGCGATCGGCGCGGCGATCGTTTCCGCGCGCGAGACATTGACTCGGGGCAAAGAGGTATTTAGTCGATTGTTGTGGCTTTCCATAAAAGCACTTTTGCTCGTTTTAGGATCCCTGTATCTGTTGGGCATCATTGTCCAACTTATCGCCGCGGCTATGCATGCCGAGCCGAGACTTATGCTCATGAATATTGCACCGGGACTATTTGGACTCATCGCTATCATTCCCTTTGTACTGATCTATTGGCTTCCGGTCGTGTTTGTGCGCAATGATTTTCGGATCTTTCCCACTTTGCAATCGGCGCTACAAATCAACTGGCAGCGTTTGGCGAAGTCGGGGTTTTTGGCCTTCCTCGTGTTTTTGCCGCTAGTCGTTTTATGGCTGCTCCCGCGAGGTACACCCTTCGTCATAGCATTGGTAGTCAGCGTTTGCCGGGAGCTGATGTGGTGGACCGCTTACGCCTATTGCGTTGCGTTGGTGACGGAAAACCCAGACTGGCACCGCGCGGCCACATGAGGCCGGCTATGCTTAGCTTCTCAACAGGGCGGTCGTGCGGTGACGGCAACACCAGCCTTGTTCCGCCGAGCCGCGGGGCAATCGGCACGAGTGCGCCCCGTCCTTGAAATTACCCGACGCACTGGTAGACTTCGCCCCGCTACTGCGGGGTGGAGCAGTCTGGCAGCTCGTCGGGCTCATAACCCGAAGGTCGTAGGTTCAAATCCTACCCCCGCTACCAGATTTATTTGACTGGCCGAGCCAGTGGCCAGCTTCAGAAGGCCGGTGTAATGCCGGCCTTTTCTGCTAGAAATACCCATTTTTGCCCTACATTATCCGCTCTACGTCCCTCGAAATAGTTGCGCAGCGCTTGAAATTGCCCGAAAAACCCCCATGAACTCTGTGTATCATTGCCTGGACACATTGAGTTTTGTGCCAAGATGCTTATAATTTCAGTGGCTTCGGCGCAGCTATAAGAACTATAAACGTTTTTGGAAAGTGGGCTTGACGCCCACTTTTGCGTTTATGGGATTTAACTTAGTTATGGGCGCATTGAATGCAGATTTGTGGAAGTCGTTGGAGACCGGCGTTAAGACGCTAGATTTCGAACTGGTCGATGTCGAACTTTTCGGTGCGGGCCGCCATACGGTTTTGCGGGTCTACATTGACCGGTCCAGCGGCGTGACGGTCGACGACTGCGCATGTGTCAGCCAACAGCTGAGCGCGATCTTGGATGTGGAGGATCGCATGGAGGGTCCTTACACACTGGAGGTGTCATCGCCCGGGCTCGACAGGCCATTGAAGAAGCGTGACGATTTCAGGCGGTTTGCGGGTGAGATGGTGAGGATACGCACGCGCGAGCCGGTTGGCGGTCAGCGCAACTTCACGGGTCACCTAGTCGGCGTGTCTGACGACCACGTGGTGCTGACATTGGGTACGAAAACCCTGGACTTGGCCTTTGATAGTATCGAGAAGGCGAGACTTATACCGAAGCTTTAGGGATCAGCGACAAGAGAACGGCTTTTATGGGTAACGAAGTACTACTAATGGTGGACGCGCTGTCGCGCGAAAAAGGAGTCGAAAAATCGGTCATCTTTGAAGCGCTGGAAGCGGCCTTGGCCACGGCGACGCGCAAGCGTCATAAAGGCGATATTGATGCCCGAGTCTCGATTCATCGCGATACCGGCGAGTACGACACGTTCCGACGCTGGGAGGTGCTGCCGGACGATGCAGAGGAGATTGAGTTCCCTGATCGCCAGGTGCGTGTAAGCGAGGCTTTACAGCGTGATCCTGGTTCGGTTATTGGCGGCTTTGTGGAAGAACCGCTTGAGCCAGTTGATTTTGGTCGTATCGCAGCGCAGGCCGCCAAACAGGTCATTCTGCAAAAGGTACGCGAGGCGGAGCGGGAGCAGATTGTCAGGCAATATGAAGAACGCAAGGACCAGATGGTCACAGGTGTCGTCAAACGGATGGAACGCGGTGATGCCATTGTTGACCTAGGCGATGCCGAGGCTTTGCTGTCGAAATCGAAGATGGTCCCGCGCGAAGGCCTGCGTCCCGGGGATCGCATACGCGCTTATCTCGAGGACGTGCAATCGGTGCCGCGTGGTCCGCAGTTATTCCTGAGCCGGATCGCCTCGAACCTGTTGATCGAGTTGTTCAAACTCGAGGTGCCGGAAGCCGGCGAAGGCCTGATCGAAATTCATCGGGCTGCCCGTGATCCGGGGCTACGTGCCAAGATTGCCGTCAGCACGAATGATCCGCGCATTGATCCGATTGGCGCGTGTGTCGGCATGCGTGGCTCGCGAGTGCAAAGTGTTTCGAACGAGTTGGCTGGAGAACGGGTCGATATCATCCAGTGGTCCGAGGATCCGGCGCAGTTCGTGATTAATGCGCTGGCACCGGCTGAGGTGATCTCCATTACCGTGGATGAAGAACTCAGCAGCATGGATGTCATGGTAGATGAGATGCAGCTCTCCCAAGCGATCGGTCGCGGCGGGCAGAATGTGCGCCTGGCGACGGAATTGACAGGGTGGGAACTCAATATCATGACCGAGGAGACTGCCAGCGAGAAGAGCATTTCGGAGGCGGCCAGTGCGATAAAGCTTTTCATGGAACTACTGGACGTCGATGAGGAGGTCGCCACGATCCTGGTGCAAGAAGGGTTTACTAACCTTGATGAAGTCGCGTACGTACCCAAACCGGAGCTGTTGACGGTCGAGGGTTTCAACGAGGAGTTGGTTGACGAGTTACGAAGCCGTGCCCGTGACGCCTTGTTAACGACAGCCATCGCAGTAGAAGAGAAAATCAGCTTGTCCGACCCTGACAAGGACTTGCTTGAGATGGACGGCATGGATGAACATACCGCGCACTTGCTCGCAAGCCACGGTATAAAGTCGCGGGAAGATCTCGCTGAACAATCTGTCGATGAGCTTTTGGAGATCGAGGGGGTCGGCGACGAAGAACGAATCAAGCAATTGATCATGACTGCGCGTGCGCCCTGGTTTGAGAATCAGGGTGAGAGTGAAGTCCAATAAACGATAGTTACCTATGGCCAGAACCACAGTAAAGGCATTTGCCGAACGCATCGGTGTCCCATCCGAGACCTTGCTGCGGCAATTAAACGCTGCCGGCATTGACGGCAAGGAAGCCAGTGACGCACTGTCTGAGCAGGAAAAAATGACCTTGCTCAGCTTCCTACGGGGCAGTGACGAGACGGCACCGACGCGTAGGAAGATTACGGTTAAGCGTAAATCCACAAGCCAAATCACACAGAGCACACGCGCGGGCGTTACACGAACGGTGCAGGTGGAAGTGCGCAAGAAGCGCACGTTTGTCAAACGTGCCGATGTCGAGCCGGTGTCCGCGACGGCAGCCGAGGCCCTGCGCGAAGAGCTGTTGGAGGAACCAACGACGCCGCCAGCTGACGAGCTGCGCACGGCCGAGGCGGCGACTGCCGGCGTTGTCACAGAGAAGCCGGCGCCGTTGCCCGAGGAGCCTGCGGCGGCTGTCAGCGTTGAGGAGGCACCGAAGGAACCCCCGACGACACCCGAAGTAGACGATACGCACCCACCACCTGCCGAGGTCGTCCCCACTGTGGCCGAGGCCCAGCCCTCCGCAGAGACAGCGAAGCCGGAGCAGGCAGAGGCCGCAGCGGTGGAGTCGCCACGGGTTGAACTACACGTCGCCGACGGCAAGAAGGCACGGCGTCGGATGAGACCGATTTCAAGGAAAGCCGTGGTCACAAGCATGTCGGGGCAGCACGCATTTGAGAGGCCGACACAGCCTATTGTGCGTGAGGTGGTGTTGCCGGAGACCATTACGGTGGCTGAGCTGGCACAAAAGATGTCGGTCAAGGCGGCCGAGGTGATCAAGGCCCTAATGGGGCTTGGTACCATGGTCACAATCAATCAGGTACTGGATCGCGATACTGCGACGATCGTGGTGGAGGAAATGGGGCATGCGGTCAAAGAGGCCAGGCCCACGAGTCCCGAGGTCGTGCTGGTGCAAGCGGCTGATGTGGGGGCTGAAGCCGAGCCGCGTCCACCCGTTGTCACCGTAATGGGGCACGTTGATCACGGCAAGACCTCATTGCTGGACTATATTCGCAAGACGCGGGTCGCGAGCGGTGAAGCCGGTGGCATCACCCAGCACATCGGCGCCTACCACGTCAAGATTCCGAAGGGCGAGATCACCTTTCTTGATACGCCTGGCCATGAGGCGTTCACGGCCATGCGCGCGCGCGGTGCCAGGGCCACCGATTTGGTGATCCTGGTTGTGGCGGCCGATGATGGCGTGAAGCCACAGACGGTAGAGGCGATCCACCACGCGCGTGATGCCGGCGTGCCGCTCATCGTGGCGGTGAACAAGGTTGACAAGCCTGACGCTGAGCCAGACCGTATCCGGCAGGAGTTGACCAAGGAACAGGTCGTTCCCGAAGAATGGGGCGGTGAGGAATTGTTTGTGAATGTCTCGGCGAAGACCGGTCAGGGTATTGATGATCTATTGGAAGCCATATTGCTACAAGCCGAGGTGCTGGAGCTGAAAGCAGTTAAGGTCGGCCCTGCTTCCGGCATTGTTGTCGAGGCGCGTCTCGACAAAGGGCGGGGCCCCGTGGCGACGATACTCGTGCAGGGTGGGACCTTGCGCAAGGGCGATACCTTCCTGGCGGGTGGTGAGTATGGACGCGTGCGCGCCATGCTCGATGAGAATGGTAGGTCGGCCAAGCAGGCTGGACCATCGATACCTGTTGAAATACAGGGACTTTCGGGTGTACCCAGCGCGGGCGACGACGTAGTCAGCGTGGAAAGCGAGCGCAAAGCACGTGAGATAGCACTTTATCGACAGGGTAAGTACAAAGATACGAAACTAGCTCGTCAGCAGGCAGCCAAGCTCTCCGACATCTTCGAGCAAATGACGGAGGGCGAGTTCAAGACGCTAAATCTCTTGATCAAGGCGGATGTACAGGGGTCGGTAGAAGCGCTCACCGATACGTTGGAAAAGCTCTCCGGTGACGAGGTGAAGGTAAAAGTAGTCCACGGCATGGTCGGGGGGATAAGTGAATCCGATGTTAATCTCGCTGTAGCCTCGCAGGCGATTATTATTGGTTTCAACGTGCGTGCGGATAGTGCGGGGCGCCGTTTGATTGAGAGCGAGGGGGTTGATGTCCACTATTACAATGTGATCTACGATGCAGTAGACGACATCAAGGGTGCGATCAGCGGCCTCCTCAAGCCGCAGGTCAAGGAAGAGATCGTTGGGCTGGCGGAAGTGAGGGATGTCTTCCGAGTTCGCAAGATCGGTGCGATCGCGGGTTGCTACGTGGTGGAGGGAGTCGTACGGCGTAACTGGCCGATCCGGGTCTTGCGTGACAATGTTGTCATTTTCGAAGGTGAGCTCGAGTCGCTGCGCCGTTTCAAGGAGGATGCGAACGAAGTGAAAGCGGGTCTGGAGTGCGGGATCGGCGTAAAGAATTATAATGATGTGAAGGTGGGGGATCAGATCGAGGTCTATCAGAAAGTAGAGATCGCACGATCAGCTTGATCGGGCCGGCGCAGTAGCAAAAATAATAGGTTCTGTACGCAGCCGCACAACGTGCAGGGCCACTTGGCAAGGTCACATGTTATGCACAGCCAGTCACACCGGCGACAACGCGTCGCTGAGTTGTTGAAGAGAGAGCTCGCTCATCTTATTCAACACGAACTCAGTGATCCACGCGTGCACGGCGTTACACTAACAGCTGCGGAAGTCGCCCGCGATCTATCCACAGCAAAGATTTACCTCACCTGCTTGGCAGGTCCGGACGGCGCGAAACAGGGTGTAGTAGCGCTAAACAAAGCATCCGGTTTCTTGCGCCGTCAGCTTAGACACAGGTTGGTGCTGCGAAGTATTCCCCAACTGCATTTCTTCTACGACGAGTCGGTGGAAAAAGGCGCGGCACTGTCGAATCTAATCGATCGCGCCGTGGCTGATGACAGCCAACAAGATGTGGACCAGGAGGTTACTTAGACTTGGCAGGACGAATGCAGAACTGCATCAATGTCGATGGGATTTTTCTGCTGGATAAACCGGCGCGAATGACCTCCAATCAGGCGCTGCAGGCGGCCAAGCTGATCTTTCATGCCTGTAAAGCAGGACACACTGGAAGTCTTGATCCGATCGCAACAGGACTTTTGCCGCTTTGTTTTGGCGAAGCGACCAAGGTGTCCCAGTTCTTGCTAAATGCCGATAAGCGTTATCGGACCGTATTCAAGCTCGGCGAATCCACCACGACCTTTGACAGTGAGGGCGATGTCGTCGAAAGGCGCCCTGTCAACGTCAGTCGGCGGGCAGTTGAACGCGCCTTGAAACGGTTCCAGGGCGAAATTGAACAGTTGCCACCGATGTATTCAGCGATCAAGCGTGGCGGCAAATCGTTGTATAAACTTGCACGTAAGGGCATAAATGTGGAGCGACAGCCACGCCGTGTTGTCGTTCACGAGATCAGCTGTGTAGATCTCCGCGGTGATCTGTTAGACCTCAAGATCCACTGTTCCAAGGGGACCTACATTCGGGCACTGGCCCATGATCTGGGACAGATCCTCGGTTGCGGAGCGCACGTATGGGGCCTGAGACGGCTGGCGGTTGGCGAACTGGTGGTCGAGCAAGCGACCGGGCTTGACGATCTCAAGGCACTGGGTGGCCGCGAAGCGCGTGAGGCGCTGCTGCTTCCGGTAGACGTAGCGCTATTGGGTTTGCCGGACGTGCATCTTACCCCGCTGGCCGCACACTACTTATGTCGTGGGCAACCAGTGTCAGTCCGGCATTCCCATCGTCCAGGCTGGGTACGGCTGTATGCTGAGGGTCCGCGCTTCCTGGGCATGGGCCAGGTACTTGACGACGGTCGCGTTGCACCACGTCGGCTGTTGATGACGCGGCCTGAATGAAAGTTGCCTGGTTGAGGGTGGCAGGGTGCGTGGGTAGAATACGCGCCGCCTGAAAGGCAGTGTTGAGCTGTCCAAAGACAAGATGATTTATTGTTATGAGGGAATGCTAGATGGGATTGACAACAGAAAGTAAAGCGAAGGTTGTAAGCGACTACCGGACACATCAGCGTGACACGGGATCGCCCGAAGTCCAAGTGGCTTTGCTATCGGCGCGAATTGACGATCTATCGGGTCATTTTCAGACGCATCCACATGACCGCCATTCGCGCTTGGGCTTACTGCGGATGGTCAACAAGCGCAGGAAGTTACTTGATTATCTGAAAAAAATGGATACGGGCCGTTATCGTTCGCTTATTGAGCGGCTCGGTTTGCGCAAGTAGTAATTGATGACCGAGGACACGGCATTGAGCAAGATTACCAAATCTCTACAGTACGGCCAGCACACACTCACTCTGCAAACAGGGGAGATAGCCAAGCAGGCAAGCGGCGCAGTGATGGCCAGCATGGGCGAGACGGTAGTACTCGCGGCTGTAGTCGCCGCAAGGGAAAGTAGACCGGGTCAAGACTTCTTTCCGCTGACGGTCGACTATCAGGAAAAGACTTTTGCAGCAGGACGAATACCGGGGGGTTTCTTCAAGCGTGAAGGCCGCCCCTCTGAAAAAGAAATTCTCACCTGCCGCCTCATCGATCGACCCATCCGTCCGTTGTTTCCCGACGGCTTCTTTAACGAAATTCAGATCGTGGTTACGGTCTTATCGTTGGACCCGGAGATCGACCCCGATATCATCTCGATGATCGGCGCCTCGGCCACGCTGTCGTTGTCTGGGGTGCCGTTCCGCGGGCCGATTGGTGCTGCGCGAATCGGCTACAAGGACGGCGAATACATCCTCAATCCTACGGGCAGTCAACTCAGGGAATCGCAACTCGATCTGGTCGTTGCTGGTACCGAAGCCGCAGTGCTAATGGTCGAATCGGAGGCCAAAGAGCTGCCCGAGGAAACGATGCTGGGGGCGGTGATGTTTGGTCACGGGCAAATGCAATCTGCTATTAGTGTGATTCGTGAGCTGGTCGAGGAGGCCGGTACAACACCCTGGGATTGGCAGCCACCGCCGCAAGATATGTCTGTGGTCGGAGCGATCAGCGCGGCAAGCCAATCCGACATCGCGGGCGCATATGAGATACCGGAGAAGCTGGTACGGCAAGAAAAGCTGGCCGAGATTCGTGAGCGAATTGGCACAGACGCAGCGCCCACGGACGCAAGCGACGAGCACATTGCGACGATCAAGACCGTCATTAAGGAGGCCGAGCGGGATATTGTGCGTGGCCGGATCTTACAAGGGGAGCCGCGTATCGATGGGCGCGATACGCGCACGGTGCGGCCCATAGACGTTAGTATCGGCGTGCTGCCCCGTACGCATGGATCGGCGCTTTTCACCCGCGGTGAGACACAGGCGCTGGTAATCACAACCTTGGGTACCGGCCGCGACGCGCAGATCATTGATGCGCTAGAAGGTGAGCGCAAAGACCCGTTTATGTTGCACTATAACTTTCCCCCCTACTGCGTCGGCGAAACCGGTAGGATTGGATCACCAAAGCGGCGCGAAATCGGCCACGGACGCCTGGCGAGACGAGGTATCGCTGCGGTCCTGCCCAACATGGAGGAGTATCCGTACGTCATTCGCGTGGTCTCTGAGATTACCGAATCGAATGGATCCAGCTCAATGGCGACCGTGTGCGGCACCAGCCTATCGCTCATGGACGCGGGTGTGAAAATCCGGGCACCGGTGGCCGGTGTTGCCATGGGGCTAATCAAGGACGGCAATCGTTTCGCCGTGCTCACCGACATCATTGGTGATGAAGATCACTTGGGCGATATGGACTTCAAGGTCGCCGGGACAGCTGAAGGTGTCACCGCGTTACAGATGGACATCAAGATCGAGGGTATCACCAAAGAGATTATGCACGCAGCGCTCGATCAAGCTAAGGAAGGTCGGCTGCATATCCTCCATGAAATGAATAAAGTCATCGATGAGCCGCGCTCCGAACTCTCCGAATATGCACCGCGTATCATCACCTTCAAGATCAATCCCGAACGGATCCGAGATGTTATCGGCAAAGGCGGAACCACGATTCGGGCAATCTGCGAAGAGACCAATACCACGATCGATATAACCGACGATGGTAGCGTCACAATTGCGTCCGTCGATAACGCCGCTGCCCAGGAGGCCCGCCGACGCGTCGAACAACTCACCGCGGACGTTGAGGTAGGCATGGTGTACGAGGGCAAGGTGGCGAAGCTCATGGACTTCGGCGCGTTTGTGACGATTCTGCCCGGCAAGGATGGCCTCGTGCACATCTCACAGATCTCGGATGAGCGTGTCGAGAACGTAAGCGACAAGCTCAAGGAGGGTGACAGCGTCAGGGTCAAGGTGCTGGAGGTGGACAAGCAGGGCCGCATTCGCCTTAGCATGAAGGCGGTCGAGCGACAGGCGGCACAACAATAGTCAAGATTTGCGCTGGACGCCAAAAACCGAGCTCAAGCGAGCGCGGGTTCCTCCACGCGTGTGCAAGACATTGTTGGGAGATCACCGCGTTGAGCATAACTTATTGATCTTTTTGCAGTTTTTTTGCGAAGCGATGACGTTAACGACCCGCCGCCTCAAGTATTTCGCGTATGGCTCCAATCTGTATGGGCCGCGCATGCGTACAAGAGCACCCTCTGCCCGTGTCCATGCGGTCGGTCGATTGGACCGATATGTTCTTAAGTTTCACAAACGCGGAAGCGATGGATCCGGAAAGTGCAATGTCTTGTACACAGGCCTGCGACGGAACACGCTCTACGGTGTCGTCTTTGACATCAATGCGCGCGAGAGACGCTTGCTCGATGAAGCCGAAGGTTTCGGACAAGGTTACGACGACGCGCAGGTCGAAGTGATCACGGCGACGGGTGTAGTCGAGGCGTTCACCTATGTTGCGCAGGGCGACGCGATAAACGATAGACTAAAGCCTTTTATATGGTACAAAATGTATGTGATCGAGGGCGCGAAACGAAAGCAGCTACCCAAGGCTTACATACGGCATCTGCATGCGGTAGAAGCAGTGCACGACGACAACGAAGAACGCGCTCGTTATCACCACGAACTTCTCGCCATCAGCCGTCGCTAACATCTTTACTCGCTTTTTCCAAACCGCTTTCCGATGCGGCGTTAGCCGTCGAGGGCGTGTGTTTACGGGACTGTATGGGCGACAGGCGAGTCGTTAAGTATTCAGGGATGCGCTCTTCCAGCCAATAGCGTGCCCGCCATGGCCAGCTACCGGTCACGAATCCCACGTGCCCACCGCAGTGGAACAATTCCAGCTGAACGTGTGCGGAAAGCTCCTCAGGGTTGGGGATAGCGGCCTCTGTCATGAACGGGTCATCACGCGCGTGTAGGATCAGGGTATCGACAGCGATGGAGCTTAGGTATTGACGTGAACTGGCTGCGCCATAGTAATGCGCAGCATCTCTGAAGCCGTGCAGTGGTGCAGTGATAGAGTCATCGAATTCACGAAAGCTTCTAAGCGCGGAGAGATTAGCTGTCCGAACGGGAAGGGTCATGTAACAGAGTTTTTGTTCGACGCGACGGCGCATGCTGCGGAGTAACATCCACTGATACACACGGGAAAAGCCGCGATTCATACGGTCAGTTGCGTGCGCGAGCAGGAACGGCACTGACACGGCGATCGCCGCGTGAAGTTGCGCTTTCTTGCCTTGCTCGCCTAACCATTTCAAGAGCACGTTGCCGCCCATCGAGTAGCCCACAGCGGCCAATGGCGTCGTCGGCTCGCGTTGCCGCAACGTTGCCACCAGGTACGCCAAATCGCCGGTATCGCCCGAATGGTAGCTTCGGCCCAAGCGGTTAGGTGTACCGCTACAGCCGCGGAAATGCATCACAACCGCACGTAACCCGTATTGCGGCAGTGCGTTTAGCAGACCTCGTGCATAGGATGATTTCCAGCAACCCTCTAACCCGTGCAGGATGATAACAAGTGGCCCGCTTTGGTTTTGTGTCCACTGCAGGTCGACGAAATCCCCGTCTGGTAACTCCAGGCGCTCGCGCGTAACTCTGACCCGGGGTCCGTGTCGGAATAATGTCGGCCACAGCGTCTGTGTGTGTGCGCCGGGGCACCACCATGCAGGTTTAAACGGGCTCGTGGGAGGCACTATTCTTAATACGAGTAGAAAGTAGCAAGTGTGAAGGGAAAGGAAACACTCCGAGAGAACCTGGGTTACTCACCGGTTTCCTTGCTACTGTTACTGCATACGTGTTATTTGGGTCAAGTTCGTAGCTACTTGTCGCCTGTGATCGAACTCAGTTTTGCCTTGAGGTTGTCCAGTTCGAGATCAAACTCTAGATCCAATTTGCTGTTACAGAGCTCAATGAGGGGGAGCACTGTCAACGCGAGTTCGGGTAGATAAGGGTCCAATTTCCCGTCATTACCCTGCCGCATTATTTCCAACGCGGTGTTGATGTCTGGCTGTTCAACAATGACGGTTTCGCCGTCCTTACCTTCGGCAAGCTCGCCCACGCTGAGCCGATTACCACCAGCGGCTTTCGCGGCCGCCACCCGCTCTTCCGCCAGCGCCAAGAGATCCTCGATGGTATTGGCGGGATCGGCCCCTATCGTGACCAACCCCATGCTGGCGGTTACGGGTATGCCGGCAGCGTCGTGTTCGAATGGTTCGGCCGTGATGGCGCTGCGCAAGCGCTCACAAAGCACCGCGGCTTCCAAACGCCCAGTGCCAGGTGTGAGTACTGCAAACTCACCAGCACCGGTACGGGCCAGGACGTCCTCTGCGCGGGTTGTGGATTTAATGATATTGGCAACCCAGACCAGCAATCTGTCCCCGGTATCGTCTCCATACTGGCTGTAGATCGCCTTCAAGCTATCGACGTCTAGCCGGATCAACGACACATCATCGGCGCGACGCTTAGCGGCCGCCAAATCTTGATGGCCGCGCTGTAACAGAAACCGGCGGCTATTGAGTTGCGTGAGCGGATCTACACTCGCCTGTATGTCAAGGCGCTCGGCTGCTTGGGCCAACTTGCGCGATGTTTGATCGAGTCGTGCCTGCGCGCGTGCGCAGGCGAGAAGCTGGGCACCGTCAATCGGCTTGGTTATAAAGTCGTTGGCGCCGCAAGCAAATGCCCGTTCGCGCGTCTCATCATCTTCCGCACCCGTGATCACAATCACCGGTACGTCGCGAATGCGTGTATCGTCGGCAGCACGAATCCGACAGATCAAGGCGTAGCCGTCCAACTTAGGCATCAGCACGTCGGCGATGACGACTTGAATCTGATCGTCGCCTAGCAGTTTGTCCCATCCTGTCTCTCCATCCTCGGCCTCGGTCACGTGGAATTCGTTATTGACGAGCTTATCGATGGCTTTGCGCATGACGCGGGAGTCGTCAACCACCAAGATGCGGGGCTTCTCGGGAGCCGGGTGATCACTGTCTGCTGGCATACCGTTCTACTTAGCTAGCGTGTGTGCCTAGTTGTTGCTTTAAATAACAGTATATCAGGGTGTTAGACGATTCAAATCAAACGGTGCTTGGGCCGGCCAATACGGTCGATTGGTAGCCGTGTGCACGCGTTGGTAGTACATAGCGCACTAGCTGAAATGGACGAGTACCAGGAGCCCGAAAACGATGCGGTAGTAGGCGAAAGGCGTGAAGTTATGTCGGGAGACGTAGACTAAGAACGCCCTGACAACAATGACCGCCGTAATGAAGGCGGTCACAAAGCCCACGGCAAACATCGTGAAATGTTCGGCGGATAGGATGCCGGGATTTTGGGCGAGTTCAAACACGGTTGCTGCGAACATCGTCGGTATCGCGAGGAAAAACGAGAATTCAGTGGCGGTCGTGCGTGAAAGACCGGCAAGCAGACCACCCATGATGGTGGCACCAGCTCGCGACACCCCGGGAAACAAAGACGCCATTTGCGCGATTCCCACCTTTAAGGCGTCAAGAGCGCTCAGCTGTTCCAGTGTTTGCACACGCGTGGGGCGCGCGCTGCGTTCGATCAGGAGGATGAGAAAACCGCCAACAATGAGTGCACCCGCAACCGCTCTCGGGTTGAAGAGATAGGTTTTGATCTGCGTGTGTAGCGCCACGCCGGCAATGGCTGCCGGCAAGAAGGCGATGATGAGATTTAGCCAAAAACGCTGTGCCGCTTTCTCATGAATTCCCATCACCAGCTCCCACAGTTTGCGGCGATAATGCCAGACGACACCCAATATCGCGCCGAGCTGAATAACGATTTCAAAGCTCTTTGCGTGCTCACCGGTGAAATCAAGCCAGTCGCCGGTGATGATTAAATGACCGGTTGAGGACACCGGGAGGAATTCCGTTAACCCTTCGACTGCACCAAGGAGTAGCGCTTTGAAAAGCAGTAACAGGTCCATGGGTACTGCAGACTTGCCCCTATAAGTTTTGCTCGCTCACGAATTCTAGCGGACGTCCATGTATGTCCTCGCGGATGCGCCCGCGATCGAACACGACACGTCCCGCCAGGATGGTATACATGGGCCAGCCTGTCAGCGCCCGGCCGGCATAAGGACTCCAGCCGGCCTTAGTGAACATGTCCTCGTTACGTACCTCGTGGGTAGTCTCGACATCAACCACCGTCAGGTCGGCATCCCATCCCTCCGCGATCTTGCCTTTGTTCGGAATACCATAGGCCTTAGCCGGTCCGTAACACATCCACTTTTGGATCTCAGCCAGCGTGCACTTGCCCGCCACCATCTGTGTCAACATCAAGGGTAGTGAAGTTTCGACCCCAGGCATCCCAGAAGGGCTTTGGGGGTACCGGCGGCGCTTGTCTTTCAGGGTGTGCGGGGCATGATCGGTGGCAATAAAATCGGCAACGCCATCATGCAATGCCTGCCATAGTGAGGCGTTATCCTCTGGTTGCCGAATCGGCGGGTTCATTTGTACAAGTGTGCCTTGTTTCGCGTAGTCGTGGGCATTGAGGAGCAGGTGATTGGGAATGACCTCCGCCGTAACCCACGAGGGCTTGACAGCACGCAGGAGTTCCACCTCCTCGTGCGTGGACATGTGCAGGATGTGCAGACGTCGGCGGTACTTCTTGGACAGCGCCAAAACGTGCTCAGTCGCAGCCAATGCACACTGATTGTCGCGAATTTCAGAGTGCACAGCCGCGTCGTTGCGCTCACAAAATAGGGCGCGGCGTTCCTGGATACGCGATTCGCTCTCTGCGTGGACCGCGATGAGGCGGTTGCCGTGTGCGAAGATACGTTCGAGATCTTCATGTCTATGGACAAGCAGATCACCAGTGCTCGCTCCCATAAAGATCTTGATGCCACACACGGGCGATGCAGTGTTGAGTTCATCGAGATTGTCAGGTGTGGCGCCAATGAAGAATCCGTAATTGGCGACCGACTTGCGGGCGGCACGCGCAAGCTTGTCATCTAAAGCTGCTTGCGTAACCGTGGGTGGATCGGTATTTGGCATTTCGAGAAAACTTGTGACGCCGCCGCGCACGGCAGCGCGGGACCCCGAAGCGAGATCCTCTTTGTGTTCTGCTCCGGGTTCGCGAAAATGGACTTGTGCATCGATTACACCCGGCAGCAGCAGATGACCCCTGGCGTCGAGAGATTCTTCTGCTTGGGCGTCGAGAACGGGTTCGATACGTGCGATTAGACCATTTTCACAGGCGAGGTCGCGGTCGAGTAAAGAGCCGTCCGCGCGAGCAATTCGCGCGTTACGGATTAGCAGGCTGTACAAGGCGTCTCCAAGACCAAAGAAAAGGGGACAGGCGCCCCCTTTATCGTTACTCGTTCCGATTTCGCCTGATGCGCGCCGCGTGGCTTGCCAGCGCGATCAGGCCATTTGCCGTTCACGAATTTCGTCAAGAGTCTTGCAGTCGATGCACAATTCCGCCGTGGGTCTCGCCTCTAGTCGTTCGATACCGATCTCGACGCCGCACACGTCGCAATAGCCGTAGTCACCCAACTCAATTCGCTCAAGAGCTTCGTCGATTTTCTTGACAAGCTTGCTTTCGCGATCGCGGCTACGTAATTCCAGTGAAATGTCGGTCTCGCGAGTGGCACGGTCATTTGGATCGGGATGAAGCGTGGTCTCGTCACGCATTTGGTTGACGGTACGTGACAACTCATCGAGCAACCCTCTTCTCCCCGCCGAGAGTATGGTGTGAAAATGAGCGAGCTGTTTTTTGTTCATATATTTTTCGCCCTTTTTCCTGACGTAGGGCTTCACACCGCCGTGCAGTGCGGTGGTGGTCGGTCGCTCAGTTCTTTTTCTAGCCGGCATGTAGGGACTCCTGCGATAATCACGCCCCTCGGGACGCGCCAAAAATAAGCGCGAATCTATACCAGAAAGGCCAAAGCGGTGCAAGGAACGCGCGCAGGCGCGACCTCCCGGCCAATTGGCATGAAGTTACTGGGTGTATTTGCCCGGATTTACGCGATACGGTCAAGTTGCGGCCTCGCGCCCCGGCCGGCAGGCCTGGGCGCTCTTGCGTTCGGTCGACGTGAGCCCTGGCCTCGCGGCTTATGGCACAGCCGCAGGCAAAGGGTGGTCTCGGACGTGCATCGGCGGCAGGTACGATTAGAGAACAGTCGGTCTAAACGGTTAGCAGGTCACAGCGCATATGGACACCCACTATGCGGAACGCCTTGCGGATATCCAGCCCTTCCAGGTGATGGCCGTGCTCGCGCGTGCGCATGAACTGGAGGCACAGGGACGTTCCATTATTCACATGGAAATCGGTGAACCGGATTTTCCTACCGCCCCCGGCATCGTTCAGGCGGCGATTGACGCCATGCAAGCGGGCCATACGCACTATCTGCCTGCCTTAGGATTGCCCGCACTGCGCGCACGTATTGCCGAGGCTTACCCGTCGGCGGCGAGGCCCGAGATGGAACGTGTTGTCGTGACGCCTGGTGCCTCCGGGGCGTTGCAGCTCATATTTGCCGCGCTGCTCAGCCCGGGAGACCAGATTCTGGTTGCCGATCCGGGTTACCCTTGTAATCGACACTTTGTTCGACTGTTCGAAGGAGAAGCGATCGCGATCCCTGTCGATGCAGGTACGAGCTACCAACTCACGGCCGATTTAGTACGCAAATATTGGACGCCCCGAACCGTGGGTGTGTTGGTGTCTTCCCCCTCTAATCCGACGGGCACCCTTGTGCGTGATGATCAAATGGCCGATATCGTTCGAGCGGCGGACGAGTTGGGTGGCCGGTTAATCGTGGACGAGATCTATCGCGGACTTACTTATGATGTCGAAGTGCAGACGGCGCTCGCCCATTCGCAGGATGTTTTCGTTGTCAATAGTTTTTCCAAATACTACGGTATGACGGGCTGGCGCGTGGGTTGGTTGGTGGTTCCGCAGGATTACCTTTCCGCAATCGATAAGCTTGCGCAGAACATTTTTATCTCAACCGGAACCCCCGCGCAGTATGCGGCGCTAGCGGCACTTAATGACGACGTCGACCGTGAACTGCGGCGACGGGTTGGCGTCTTTCGCGAGCGCCGAGATTTCCTGTTGCCGGCGTTGCGCAGCCTCAGCTTCGACATCGCCGTGACGCCGCAAGGCGCGTTTTATCTCTACGCCGATTGCAGTCGCTTCACATCCGACAGTCATGCATTCGCGCTCGATGTGCTGGAAAAGATTGGCATAGCGATTACGCCGGGGCTTGATTTCGGGCGCAATCGCCCTGAGCGCTATGTACGCTTTTCCTATGCCAATACGCTCGACAACCTCAAAGAGGGCGTCCGTCGTCTCAGCGAGTATTTGAGCTGACCCTTGCCGGTGCACCGCCGTCGGCTCGGCGACGCCAAGTGTCGGAATCCCTGCCGTCGAATGTTTGACTGGGAAAAGCACCACCCGTCAGCACATCGACTTTTCTTATACCGATCAGCTCCTTATCGCTGTGCCAGCAACTCTGGCATGTTGCTTGCCTGTGCAAACACCAAGGTTTTGCCATTTGCGGACGATGTGCCCATTCGTCCCTGAGGGGGTGCGACTTGAGGCAGAGCGGTGTATCAGCATCCTTGGTCGAGGGCGCGAAAATGCTGATTGCGCAGGCGGAGACCATCTGCGACACGGATCCCGGCATGTGTGATGCGGCCGCGATGGTCTATGTAGGCGATATCTACGCGTTGCGCGAAGCGATCCAAGCAGTTAGCGCCAGCGACCAGGATGAGTGTTCCTATTCTTACAGTCCCGACATTATCGATTACGCGTTATAGCGGCAACGTATCGATCCAGGACGCCTTTCCCAGCACTCTCATTCAACAGGGGTGTCCGCACTATTGCCCCATTCCGACCACGAACCGGGATAGCTCTTGATGTTGGGGTAGTCGAGACTCTTCAACACCATGTATGTATGGGCGGAGCGGTGATGCGTGTGACAGTACGTGATGATTTCCTTGTCGGGTGTTATTCCCATACTGACCAACTCTTCGCGCAGTTCCGCCTGTGGACGCAGGCGTAAGCCGCGCGAACGGTCCATAGCATTTACCCAATCGAAGTTCACGGCCCCGGGAATATGTCCAGCTCGTTGCGCGCGCTGATTCACACCACTGTATTCGGCCGGGCTGCGTGTGTCCACCAGTACGACTTTGGGATCACTCAAGTGTTCCAAAATATATTCCTTGTTAGCCACCGGACCGCCTTGAACGGTAACCAAATAGTCACTTGGGTTTGGCGTTACCGCGTCAGCGCTGAGCGGTCGCTGCTCGGCTGCCCAGGCATGTAACCCACCGTCGAGCAAGGCATAATGTGGGTGACCAACGACCTCGAGTGTCCACAGCAAGCGCGCTGCGCAACCACCGCCTTCATCATCGTAGGCCACAACGAACGTGTCGGTTGTTAAGCCGAGCGCGCCGAGTACCTTGATGAGTTGCTCGTCGCTCGGTACCAGCCCCATGACCGGGGGCCGTACCGCAACGAGTTGCGTATAGTGCAGATGTACAGCCCCGCGAATGTGCCCCTGCCTATACAACTCCGGCCGGCAAAGATCGACAATCAGCAGATCAATGGCGCCAAGTTGTGCTTCCAGTTCGGCAGGTTCGACGATCAGCGGCAAGCACGACCGCATGTTGGCCTTCCGGATGAGTGATAAACAAGATACGTCAACTACTGTAGTCTGCCTCTTTGGTTGCATGAGGGTCAACCGTGGCGCTTTGCTTTAGTCAGGAGCAACGATAAACTCACGAGTCACGATCCGCAGCTGCTAGGTAATGGAATCACTCGCGTTTGCTACACCCCCTGTGGAGATCGAAACTGGATCCACGCCGACGGCGAGTGTAATCTGGCTTCATGGTCTCGGTGCGGATGGGCATGATTTTGAGCCCCTGGTACCCGAGCTAGACCTCACGATACCAACCCGGTTCGTGTTTCCCCATGCACCAGCGCGTGCGGTGACGGTCAACGCCGGGTTCGTCATGCGTGCGTGGTATGACATCCTACCGGCCGAGAGCGGATTTCTTGAAAACGAGCAGCATGTGCGAGAGTCCGAAGAGATCTTGCGCGTATTCATAAACCGCGAGCGCGGGCGGGGTGTTCCGGCAGCACGTATCGTGCTTGCGGGTTTCTCGCAAGGCGGCGCGATAGCGCTTCATACCGGTCTACGCTACCCGGAGCGCCTCGCTGGCATCCTGGTGTTATCCGCGTATTTGCCGCTCAGTCAAAGCTTGACGGCAGAGTGCGCGCCCGCCAACCAGGACGTCCCGATCTTCATGGCGCACGGGGAGTTGGATCCCCTAATCCCTCTGCCGCGGGCACTTAAATCGCGGCAACAGCTTGTAAGTCAGGGTTACCCGATCGACTGGCACACCTATCCCGTCGCTCACACGGTCAGCTTCGATGAGGTAAAGGACATCGGCCGCTGGTTTACTCGTCTCTTGGAGCCACGCGCACCGGCGGCGAGATAGCGGACGGGCTCTGAAGGTAGAGCGAGATCCCGCCGAGTACTAGAAACAATACCACCCACTCCCAGTTGAAACCTATGAACGTAGGGATGGAGACGAGTAACAGGATCACCGCGGTGAGCGACGCAAAGGGCTGGAAGCGAAACAGTGCACCTGCAAGCGTGGCGATCAACAAAATGGTCTGGATCATAGTGATATCGATGCTCAAGTCCGTGACTGTTGGGACGCCCTGCCAGTCCAGGTCGAAACGCGGTATCACTTGGTCGTACCATGGTGTGCCTTCGCCCGGGGGTAGCGTCTTGATCACGGGCACCTTAAGCCAACCGAGCGGATAATGCGTCCCGCCGCCGATCAGCAGTTTGAAAAACAGACAGAGCATCAGAAAGTTGACAAACACCTGCGGCCAGCGCCAATAGTCGGCTGGCAGCGACCATAAGTTGCGGTGATACCCCAGGGCGAGCACGAGCCCAGCGAACAGGGGTTGGTAGTAGTGTTGCGGTAGTCCGAGCCCGAGGTAGCCCAAGCCCAGGACGGCTATCCCCAGGACAAGCGCTACGACCGGGTGATAGACCGCATGTGCCACCATGGGTTGACGGCGTTGCTGGCGCGACAGCGCAGCCAGTCGCTTTTCGAGTCGCGTGATGCGCGCCTCGAGTGCCCTAGTGTCGTGTCTCCTAGTAGGTTTCATACGTACCAGCCGGTGTTAAACGCCGCGACATTGCTGCCGACGAACGGCAGTTGCCGGAGATAGCGGCAGATAGCAGTGTCCCCGGACCGCGGCCGGCCTGACCCCAGACCCCCACCCACGGGCTATTTCCCTGTTTGGGCGGCGTTTTTAGGGGTCGCGGGCGTCGATACACCGCCAGCCGTGGCCCAGGACCCGTATAGGCATAAGTTTTGCATAACCACCCCCAAACGCTAGTTATCGTCGTAGTGCGACTCCCGGGTCCACATCTCGTCGACGCGCGTAGCCACCAGCGACCGGGCGCGGTCGCGGGCCCCGCGAGGGGACGAAGTGAGTGCACGGCACGACCTCAGGCCAAGCGAGCCTCACAATCCGGAAGACGCTACTACTAATTCTAGAATGATGCGACAGGGCTGTCCCAAAGGTTAAGCGCATGGTACAAGTAAAGTCGGTCACCGATTGGGGGTTGGTTATGGGTGTGGCGCTGCTCAGCGCCGGTGCCAATCTGCCAACCAACATAGCGCAGATATGGGGTATTGACCGCAGGTTTTTGTTGGGCGCGCTGGTCATTCTTGTCGGTATTTCTCTGGTTCGCTATCTAAAGTTCACCCTGGTGCTTGTGGTAGTGATTCTCAGCATCGGGTCTAACCTGCCGGCCAATGTAGCCGCCCAGTTTGGTGTTGACCGCCAGATTATGGTATTCGCACTCGTCGCCATGGTGGTGATATCGCTCGCCAGTCGTTTCTTCAAGCTTCCGACGGGCTTAGACAACGGTCCCAAGGTTACGTCCACCCGCCACGGTGCGGTGGCGTTGTTTAACGCGGTGAGGAAAGGACAACTAAGCGTGGCTCAGTCATTGCTAAGGACCGGAGTGAATGTCAACGTGAAGACGCTCGATGGCCTGACCCCCCTGATGGCCGCGGCGCAACAAGGGTATTCTGATCTTGCCAAGATCTTGCTTGATAATGGCGCCGACCCGCACGCCAAAGGCAGCAAAGGTGAGACCGCCCTTTCAATCGCCGTGAGAGGCGGATACACACGCACCGCTGAGTTGCTTAGAGGCGGGGGTGCCAAGCACTAACGCCTCCGGCGCTCAATTAAGGGCCGTGGCCAACAGGTTGCGGTATTTGCTCACCAGCTCGCTCGATGTTCCCAGTATGTCAAAAATAGCTAGCATGCGCTTGCGTCCGGCATCGTCCCGGAAGCCGCGGTTGCGTTTGACGATCTCAAGCAGTTGGTGTAAGGCCGACTCATAATCCTTAGCCAACACATGCTGCGCGCTCAGTTGACTACGGGCCTCACAGTTGTCAGCGTCGGCAGCGATCGCCTTTTCCAGCTCAGTCGGCGTTGGCGCATCGACGGCAATGCGCGCGAACCCCAGCCACGCTTGTAACACCAGCGCCGCGGGCTCGGCCTTCGCTTTGACGGACAGCTTGCCGAGCACCTGTTGTGCATCGTCCAAGCGGGATTGCTCGAGATAAAGTTTCGCGAGTTCGATTTTCACATGGTCGTTCGCCGGGTCCGTGTCTATGGCGTTGCGCAGGAGGTCGAGCGCCTCATCGGTCTCGCCGGCACGATACGCCGCCAAGGCGTTTTCTAGGACGGCATCCGACTCGCGCGGAAGATGCTGCTCAAGGAGTTGGCGGACACGGCTTTCGGGCAATACACCGATGAACTCATCGACGACTTCAGCATCACGGAACAGCTTGACGGTGGGGAGGCTGCGAATGCCGTATTGCATTGCCAACTCTTGCTCCAGGTCTGTGTTGACCTTGGCGAGGACGAATTTTCCGTCGTACGCCTCAGCGAGCCTCGCAAGCAGCGGGGCCAACATATGGCAGGGCCCGCACCATGGTGCCCAAAAATCAACCAACACCGGGATCTCGCGAGATTTGTCGAGCACCCGCTTGACGAAATCGTGTTGGTTAACGTCGTAGATGTGAGGCGAGGCGTTCATGCAGCTAACTTCTGTTAAAACATCTGGCGATTTGGGGTCCACCGACCCGGATTTCAAGATCTGCGGGCGCGGCCCCAACAAACTGGCGCTCCCTAGGGGACTCGAACCCCTGTTACCGGCGTGAGAGGCCGGCGTCCTAGGCCACTAGACGAAGGGAGCAGGCGTCCTGATTACTGCAGAAAAGGGGTGCTATTATACGGACGCCCAGGATTTGAACAACAAATGCCTCGCATCACTATCGGGAGCTAAAAAAGATTATCGCCCCTGTTACGATTCCGTGCTCGGCGCACCCCATCTCCCGGGCGCACATCCATCCGGGTGCGCTGAGGGTCTTGAATACGCTGAAGGACTCGGGCTTCGTCAGTTATCTGGTCGGCGGCTGTGTGCGTGATCTCATGCTTGGACGCGAACCCAAGGACTTCGATGTCGTCACCGACGCGCGGCCAGAAGAAATCCGCAAGCTCTTTCGCAACGCACGACTGATCGGACGGCGGTTTCGTTTAGCGCATGTGCGTTACGGGCGGGAGGTCATCGAAGTCACCACCTTCCGGGCGTTGCCGCGGACCGCAGAGGGCGATGATACAGACCTATCGAAAACACCCGAAGGCCGCATTCTGCAAGACAATGTCTTTGGTACACAGGAGGAGGACGCCCTAAGGCGCGACTTTACGGTAAACGCGCTGTATTACGACATACACGACTATTCAGTTATCGATTATGTCGGCGGCGTGGAAGATCTCAAGCGAGGGCTTCTACGGATAATCGGCGATCCAGAGACGCGCTATCGTGAAGATCCGGTGCGGTTGCTGCGCGCCGTGCGTTTCGCGGCGAAGCTCGGATTTAGAATAGAGCCGCAGACCGAAGCACCGATTGCAACGCTCGCACGCCTGCTATTGGATGTTCCGCCGGCGCGCATGTTCGAGGAGGTTATCAAGCTGTTCCACGGTGGCTATGCATTGGAGACCTACGAGCTACTGCGAAAGTACAGCCTGTTTAGCTACCTCTTTCCGTTGACCGAAGATGCCCTGACACGGGAACGCGACGGGTACCCGCTCATACTCGTGCCATCGGCATTGGCCAACACGGATATCCGGGTCCAGCAAGGTAAACCCATTACGCCCGCCTTCTTGTTTGCAGCGATCTTGTGGGAACCGATTCGCCGCCAGACAGATACCTACCTGGCAGAGGGTCACGCACCCCAGGAGGCGATACAGCTTGCCGCCGAGCACGTGTTGGCACAGCAAGTGCAACATGTTGCCCTTCCGCGACGCTTCAGTGTGCCGATGCGGGAGATTTGGACACTACAATCGCGATTTACACGCCGTGGTGGCCAGGCGGCATTTCGTTTCCTGCAACACAAACGGTTCCGCGCCGCCTATGATTTCTTGGTACTGCGGGCACAGGCGGGTGAAGATAGCACGGAGCTGAGCGAGTGGTGGACCCGCTTCCAAGAGGTGGATCAAGGGCAGCGCCGCGTCATGGTTCGACAGTTGACTGCCGCCGGCCAAAGGAAACGCAAACGCCGGCGTAAAGGTAAGTCATGAATACCCCACGATCGCAGCCGCGAAGTCATGCCTATGTGGCGCTTGGAAGCAACCTCGACAATCCAGTCGATCAGGTGTGTAAGGCAATGGCGGCACTCAGCAGGTTGCCTCGAACCCGTGTGGATGGCTGTTCTTCGCTCTATCGCACGGCCCCGGTGGGTCCGATCCGGCAACCAGATTTCATTAACGCCGTGTGCCGCCTGGTTACTACCTTGAGCCCAGAGACGTTGATGCAGCATCTGTTGGCTATAGAAGCACAGCACGGACGTGTACGTGCCGGCCAGAAATGGGGACCACGTACGCTTGATCTTGATTTGCTCCTGTACGATCAGCTCGCGCTTAACACGCCCAGTCTCGTTTTGCCTCATCCTAGGCTGCACGAGCGTGCCTTCGTCCTGTATCCTTTGGCGGAATTGGACCAAGGACTCGTGATACCGGGGCGCGGTCCGGTAAGCGAACTGGTGCACTCGTGTGCAGATCAACGTCTTGAGAAGCTTGATCGCCAATGCGGATGAACAGCCGCTGACGCCGCCACGGGCCCGGTGGACTGCTGAACAACCCACGCCAATTTCAACGGGACTACGCTAACACATGCTTGTTGTAACGTCAGAATCGAGGATGACATGCGGGACGATGGGCCAAGATATTTAGCCGTGGAAGGTCCCATCGGTGTAGGCAAAACCAGTCTCGCCCGCAGGCTGTCCGAGGCGTTCGGCAGTAAACCGTTGTTGGAGAAACCGGAGGAAAATCCCTTTCTGGAACGGTTCTACGAGGCGCGGGCACGCTACGCATTGCCGACACAATTGTTCTTTCTATTTCAGCGCGCGCGCCAGATTCAGGAACTTAAGCAAGGTGACATATTCCGGCCGGGATACGTAACGGATTTCATGCTTGAAAAGGATACGCTGTTCGCACGGGTTAACCTTGATGATGATGAGCTCAGACTCTATGAACAAGTCTTCTCACAACTTCGCGTAGATCTACCTGTTCCCGACCAGGTTATCTACTTGCAAGCGCCCGTGGATGTACTGATGGAGCGCATCCGCAAACGCGATTTCGGTTACGAACACCTGATTGATCGGGACTATCTGCAACAAGTCGTCGATGCCTACACGCAATTCTTTTATCACTATAATGGAGGACCGTTGCTGGTGATTAATGCCGCCGAGATCAACTTTGTCGATAATGATGAAGATCTGCAGATCCTGCTTGACGAAATCCGCAAACACCGTAGCGGACGTCATTTCTTCAACCCGCTCGCGACATTGCGATGAAACCCGTAACGTTAGCAGGCCTGCAATCGATGAAGCGTGGTGGCGAAAAGATTACGTGCCTCACCGCGTACGACTACAGCTTTGCCCATGTGCTCGATCAGTCAGGAATTGACATGATTCTTGTCGGCGACTCCCTGGGCATGGTGTTACAGGGGCACGATACAACATTACCGGTTACGTTGGATGACATGATTTATCACAGTCGGTGTGTGGCGCGTGGCTGTACGCGCGCATTACGGATTGTCGATATGCCGTTTATGACGTACGAGGCTAACCGTGAACAGGCATTGGCGAGCGCCGGACGCGTTATGCAAGAAGGTCACGCACAGGTGGTGAAGCTCGAAGGTGGGGGATCTGTAGTAGATACTGTTAGTTTCCTCACCGAACGCGGCGTTCCAGTGTGTGCGCATCTTGGTCTGACACCGCAGTCCGTACACCAGCTCAGCGGTTATCGCGTGCAGGGACGTAGCGCCGACGCCGCCGAGCGAACGCGCGAGGATGCGCGTGCATTGCAAGACGCGGGTGCCAGAATTCTGGTGCTTGAGGCAATACCGGCGGAGCTCGCGAAAGCCATCAGTGCTGAGCTCAGCATTCCAACTATTGGTATTGGCGCAGGTCCTGACTGTGACGGACAGGTTCTCGTGCTGCAGGACATGCTGGGCATTTACCCGAGGCCGGGCCCAAAGTTTTCCAAAAACTTCATGCACGGGCAGGAAAGCATTGAAGCCGCGATTAAAGCCTTCATAGCGGCTGTGCAAAGCGGCGACTTTCCAGGCCCGGAACACAGCTTTTCATAGTCGATGATTACTGCCGCTGGTAGACACCAAAAATCCTTCATTCGGCCGCGAGAACATAGTTTACAGCTATTATCTACTTTGCCTTTCTGCGCATTTGCATCCTCGGCTCCGTGGGCGGTACTTGCTGCGCTCCCCACTCCCGGTCCGCTTGAAAGCCCGGGGTTCGCCTTGCTGTGCTTCGCCCCTGCGCTTTGCCCGTCTGTGCTGCGCCCCTGCGCTTTGCGGTCCCTGCTTCGCTTGGGTACCGGCCCGCGCCATCCTGGCGCGGGCGTTCGCCGGGGCAACAGTCCACCGGACTGTTGCCTTCTCCCGGCTCACCCCGCTCCGCTTGCCGGTCCGGGGTGTGCCTTGCTGTGCTTCGCCGTCCCGCTACGCTTGCAAGTCCAGGGTTCGCCGTCCGTGGCGAACCCGTTCGCCGGGCGAATGGTTCACTGGACCATTCGCTATTTCCGGCTCACCCATGGCACACCCGCTCGACGGGGCGAAGGTTCACCGGACCTTCGCCTTCTACCGCCTCACCCACTGGACCTTCATCTTCGCCCGCTTCACCCCTGTACCACTCCTGCGTTGAGTAGTTGGTTCAGAGGTTAATGGATAGGAGGGATAATCGGTTGGTGCCGGGAGAGAGACTCGAACTCTCATGGTGTCGCCACCACCGGATTTTGAGTCCGGCGCGTCTACCAATTCCGCCATCCCGGCGCGGCCGGATAGTATAAGCGAATATTCGCAGTTGATGACACCGTTCCTTCAGGAAGGCGCACTAAGAGTTTTTTAGTACGCTTGCAGGCGATGCGCACATCCGACTTTCACTATGATTTGCCGACTGAACTGATCGCGCAGTTCCCCGTAGCGCCGCGCTCGGCGAGTCGCCTGTTAACACTTGATGGCGTGAGTGGCGCGGTCAAGGATTTTAGGTTTATCGATTTGATGACGATTCTGCGCCGTGACGACTTACTCGTATTCAATGATACCCGCGTCATTCCGGCACGCCTTTTCGGACGAAAGGAAACGGGAGGTCAGGTGGAATTGCTTGTCGAGCGCGTTTTAGATGATGCACGGATCGTGGCACAGGCACGGACCAGCAAGCCGCTTCGAGCAGGTGTGCGGCTGTGCCTTGAAGGTGGGGTGTCAGTTACGGTCGTTGGTCGCCGCGGCCAATTCTATGAGGTGCGCTTCGAATGCAAGCAGCCTGTAATGCGTGTGCTGGAGCAAATCGGACACGTGCCATTGCCGCCTTACATCACCCGTGTCGATGAGTACGAAGACCGTGGGCGCTATCAGACGATCTACGCACGGAGGCCCGGTGCGGTGGCGGCTCCGACGGCGGGACTGCATTTCGACACCGCTATGTTCGAGCAGCTCGCGGCGGCAGGAGTGGAAACGGCGTTCCTAACATTGCACGTAGGCGCCGGTACGTTTCAGCCAGTAAGTGTTGCCGATGTACGCCATCACCGAATGCATCCAGAGTATGTTGAGGTCAATCGGCACGTGTGCGCGTGCGTTAAGGCTGCCAGATCTCAAGGTGGCCGTGTCATTGCAGTGGGCACAACCGTAGTACGGGCGTTAGAGACCGCCGCGCGCCGAGCAGGGCTAGAACACCTTAGTGGCGAAACCGACCTTTATATTTTTCCGGGATATCAGTTTCAGGTCGTGGACGCGATGCTGACGAACTTTCACCTGCCGGCATCGAGTTTATTAATACTGGTTTGTGCGTTCGCCGGCACCGCGCACGTACTGAATGCCTACCGTCATGCGGTTGAACAGCGGTACCGGTTTTACAGTTATGGCGACGCGATGTTTGTATTACCCCAGATACAAGATTCAAGGGACAAGATACAAGAATAAAGCAGGTACAAGGGGTAACGTACAGGGAAAAAGCAGGTCCAAGATACACGGCCCAAGATACAAGGACGGGGGATATTGTGCTTTGCATCTCAGTTTACGACTTTAACTTGTATCTTGTATCTTGGATCTTGAAACTGAAGTCATGAAATTTCAACTGCTTGCTACTGATGGCGCGGCGCGCCGAGGGCGCCTGGTCTTCCAGCGAGGTACTGTCGAGACCCCCGCATTCATGCCTGTAGGCACGTCTGGTACGGTCAAGGCGATGACCCCGGAGGAGTTGCGAGCGGTCGGCGCCGAAATCGTTCTCGGCAACACGTTCCATCTCTTGTTGCGACCTGGGATCGAGGTCATACGCGCGCATGGGGGCCTTCACCAATTTATGAACTGGAACGGCCCCTTGTTGACCGATTCTGGCGGATTTCAGGTCTGGAGCCTTTGTCGGTTGCGCAAGATCGGCGAGCACGGTGTTCAGTTCCAGTCCCCAGTAGACGGCGAGACCATTTTTCTCGGCCCGCAGCAAGCCATGGATATGCAGCATCAGCTTAACGCAGATGTAATGATGGTATTCGATGATTGCACGCCTTACCCGGTCAGCGAAGCGGCGGCTCGGGAATCCATGGAGCTATCCCTGCGTTGGGCCGAGCAGAGCAAGCGTGCCCATGGACAGCACCCGGGCGCACTGTTTGGAATCATCCAGGGAAGCACCTACGGGCATCTGCGAGACATCTCACTCGCCGGTCTGAGACAGATTAGCTTCGATGGTTATGCCGTCGGGGGGCTTGCGGTGGGCGAATCCAAGGAGGACCTGTTTCGTGTGTTATCTCATGTGGCCCCACAGATGCCGGTGGACAAACCGCGCTATCTCATGGGTGTAGGAACGCCGGAAGATCTGGTTGACGCCGTGCAACACGGCATGGATATGTTCGATTGCGTGCTGCCTACCCGCAATGCCCGTAACGGTTGGCTCTTTACGCACAGCGGGGTGATCAAGATCCGCAACCGCCGTCACGTCGTGGACACGGGCCCGGTCGATCCGCACTGCGACTGTTATACTTGTCGGGGCTACAGTCGCGCCTACCTTCGACACCTGCACAACCAAAACGAGATTCTCGGCGCACGGCTCGCGACAATCCACAATTTACACTATTACCAGACTCTGATGCGTGGTCTTCAGGCGGCGATCGCAGGGAAAAAACTGGATGATTTCGTCAATAAGTTTTATCGTATGCGCCGCCACGACGGTGTAAGCAGGTTCTGATGACCGCTTGTTTGCGAGTCAAGCGGTGATAGTCGAATAACGAAAGGAAAGACCATGAATTTACTGTTGTCAGAAGCCTGGGCCCAGCAAGGCGGCCCTGGGGGCGCTGGATCCCCCTATACCTTGCTATTCTGGATGGTTCTGTTTTTCGCCATTATGTATTTTATGTTGATCCGGCCACAGCAGAAGCGTGCCAAGGAGCATAGGAACATGGTAGCGGCGTTGGCCAAGGGTGATGAGGTCGTCACGAATGGCGGCACGTTAGGACGGGTTACTCATGTTGGCGAGCAATTCGTGACCGTGGAGATCGCTGAGGGAGTCTCGGTCAAGGTGCAAAGGAATTCCATTGCCGCTGTCATGCCGAAGGGCACCATCAAGTCTAACGCTTGACTCACGCATAGCGCAGCGAATGGCGGATTGCAGGGCAGGGACAGTCATCGCGGCGGCCTACGATGTTCGGCTGTCAGGGTCGATAGTCTGGTTTGCACGGTTGACACCAGACCGCCGCTTCTGCATTAGTCTTAGCAGCACAAGTCTTAGCTGAATTCCTTATGAATCAATATCCACTTTGGAAATATCTACTGATCCTGGTAGTGATGGTGGGAGGGCTGGTCTATGCTCTGCCCAATCTTTATGGGGAAGATCCTGCCATTCAGATCTCCGCAACACGTGCCAACGTTGATCTGGGAACCCTGGCGCGGGTTGAGGAGCTCCTAAATAAGGCTGACATCAAATATCTGTCGTCACAGTTTGATGACCAAGGGGCGAAGATCCGTTTTGCCGATACTGATACGCAATTGAAGGCTTGGGACCTGGTACAACGCGAATTGGGGGACACTTACACCGTGGCGTTGAACCTGCTTCCCTCGACGCCGACGGCGTTGGGAGTCGTAGGGGGGAAACCCATGTACCTGGGGCTTGATCTGCGCGGTGGGGTACATTTTCTCATGCAGATCGACATGGAGGCGGTGGTACAGAAGGCCGAAAAGTTGTTTGTTAGTGACTTGCGACGGACGTTGCGCGAAAACAAAGTGCGACACAAGGGCGTGAAGCGGCTGGATACAGGGGGTCTTAAGATCCGCTTTCCCGACAGCAGCGAGCGTGCGAAAGCCCAAAGCGCGATCAGAAGCGCGCTCCCGGAGCTTACGCTTACCGATGGTGAGGATGTTGACGGGCTCTTTATTGCCGCGAAATTTACGGAACAGGCGTTGCGCGAAAGACAAGAAGCGGCGCTTGAGCAGAACATGACCTCGCTGCGTAACCGCGTCAACGAGCTCGGTGTGGCCGAACCAATCATTCAACAACAGGGCAGGGATCGCATCGTGGTTCAGCTGCCAGGCGTGCAGGACACTGCAGAAGCCAAGCGCATACTCGGCCGCACGGCGACGCTCGAGATTATGCTGGTGGACGAGGAGCACGATGTGGCAAGCGCACTCGCCGGCCGCCTGCCGCCAGGCGCCAAGCTCTATCGACACCGTGATGGTATACCAATTCTGCTTAAGAATCGGCTTGTCTATTCCGGTGACAATATCGTCGACGCCTCGCCCGGTTTTGACAGTCGTACCAATGAACCCATTGTGTCTATTACGTTGGATGCACGCGGTGCTGCCATCAATCAGCGTGTGACAGGGGAGAACGTGGGCAAACGTATGGCAGTGGTCTATGTAGAGGTCCGTTCCGAGATCAAGCGCGATCAGGACGGCAACCCTGTTTTGGATGAAAGAGGCGACCCCGTGCGGATTCAAAGGCGGGTCGAAGAAGTCATCACCGCCCCGGTGATAAGACAACAGCTCGGTAAACGCTTTCAGATCGAGGGAGCCTTTACCGTCGATGAGGCAAACGAGCTTGCGCTGTTGCTGCGCGCCGGTGCGTTGGCCGCGCCCATCCATATTGTTGAGGAGCGCACCGTTGGCCCTAGCCTGGGCCAGGACAACATTAACCAAGGTTTTCGCGCGATCGTCATCGGGTTCATCGGTGTCATGGTCTTCATGGTGGTTTACTACCGGGCCTTTGGTCTGATTGCCGATCTTGCGCTGGCGTTGAACCTGGTTTTAATCGTCGCGATCATGTCGCTGCTGCAGGCGACCCTGACACTGCCAGGTGTGGCCGGCATCCTGCTAACGGTGGGTATGGCGGTGGATGCGAATGTGTTGATCTTTGAACGTATCCGCGAGGAGCTGCGCGTAGGGAACACGCCACAGGCGAGCATCCAGGCGGGCTACGAGAAGGCACTCGGCACGATCGCCGACGCCAATATCACCACGTTGATTGCAGCGATCATGTTGTTCAATTTCGGGACCGGGCCGATTAAGGGGTTCGCCATCACCCTCAGTATCGGCATCTTGACCTCCATGTTCACCGCGATCCTGGGTTCGCGCGCAGTAACCAATCTGGTTTTTGGCGGCCGACGCCTGCGGGCGTTGCCGATCTAGGAGTACAGGCATTGCGATTATTCAAGACGCAGCCAAACATTGATTTCATGGGCACCCGCCGGACACCGGGTGCGCTTTCCGTCCTGTTAATCGTGGCCACCTTGGTTTCTCTGTTTACCCGGGGGTTGAACTTAGGCCTGGATTTCACGGGAGGTACGCTCGTGGAACTTAGCTATGCAGACCCCGTCGAAGTGGCCAAGCTGCGCCAGCAGTTGGCTGACAACGATTTCGCCGACGCCGTGGTCCAGCATTTCGGTACCGCCCGCGACGTGTTGGTGCGGATACCACCGCAGGAAGGCAAAGAGAGCGCTGCCGTAAGCAATGCCGTCGTAGCGGCACTGCGAAAGGCACGCGGCGAAACGATGGTTGAGAGTCGTCCCGGCAAGTTGCAACAGTGCACCGCAGGCGGCCGTCAAACTATCGTCGACTGTCAGCTACAGGTGAGACGCGTAGAGTTCGTGGGTCCCCAAGTCGGCGGCGAGCTCGTGGAAAAAGGGGGCTTGGCGCTTCTGTACACCCTGATTGCGATCCTCGTCTATGTGCTGTTCCGATTCGAATGGCGTTTTGCCGTTGGCTCGGTGATCGCGGTCGCGCACGACGTTTTACTCACTTTCGGGTTTTTCTCGGTCACGCAAATGGAGTTTTCGTTGCCCGTGCTGGCGGCGATCCTGGCTGTGTTGGGCTACTCGCTCAATGACACCATTGTCGTTTTTGATCGTATCCGTGAGAACTTTCGCAGGATGCGCAAGGCGAATGTCATCGAGATCATGAATACCTCCATCAACCAGACACTTTCGCGCACGATCGTCACGTCCGTCACGACGATGTTGACGGTGTTGGCGTTGTTTTTTCTCGGTGGCGAGATCGTTCGTGGTTTTTCCACGGCATTAATCGTGGGAATCGTAATCGGAACCTACTCCTCGATTTATATCGCAACGCCGGCGGTGTTGGCCCTTGGCATCTCGCGTGAAGACCTGCTGCCGGTCAAGAAAGAGGGTGCCGAGGCGAGCAGGCCGTAGCCCCTGATTGGCCCGCGGTGGCGGGCTTTTCTAGCCAGATTCAGGCCAGATCCGCCCCCCAATTCGACCAATAATCCATCGATTCCGATAGTTCGTCGGCGCACCGCCGGCCCCGCGGGACGGTCCGCGACCATGGACTATACTTATTTGGACAAAAAGGTCATTGCCTAATCTGGGGGGTTATATATGACTGGTGATTGGTGGATGGTCTGGCCAGGCAATCCTGCATTGTCTGCGCTGGTCCTATATATCGTAGCCTTATTGATCTTGTACCCCGCACGCAGACCACTGCACGGATTCATTCGCTCAGTCGCCCGTGCCATCAGCGGTCCGCTGCGCCTCGGGGCGCGCTGGCTGATGCACACCGCCGAGGAGCTGCGTCGCCGTAACAAAATCGTTTTGCTTGCGCATGGGAAAGAAGAGATTACTCAGGGGATTGAACGCGAGTTTGAACGCGTGACCGCGGTTGTACAAAGGGATTTGCACGACTACCCGGTTCTGCAGCGCAAACTCATGGGGGAAATCACGCGTATCGAGGAGGACTACCAGAAATGCGGTGAAGTACCCCCTGCGCCGCCGGAGTGGGCCAAGGCAGTGTCAACCATTGCCAAGATTCCATCGACGGGTGACGGCCTGGTGCAAAAGATTCTCGAAGACATTGCTGGCTCGATGGAAAAAATCTATGACAAGGCGATTGCGGAGTACCGTAGATCCTATGAGCAAAGACATAAGATCCTCAAGGGTTTTATGCCGTTCTGGCGGTCATTGAACCAGACACTTACCCAAGTTGACCGAAACCTTACCGGCTTGCAGGCTAGTGCCGCCACGATCGACGTCCAGATGGAGAAATACGAGGACATCTGCGCGAACTCAGACAAAGCCGAGCATGCGCTAACCGCGTCGGCGACGATCCAATTCGTCATTGCAAGTCTGGTGCTGGCCATCGCCTTCGGTGGCGCATTTGTCAACTTTTGGCTCATTGCCCGGCCGATGTCGGCAATGGTCGGCGGTGGCGAGTACATTGTGGGCGGTCTTCAGGCCGAACACGTCGCGGCTTTGGTCATCATCTTTGTAGAGGCGACCATGGGCATTTTCTTCATGGAATCGTTGCGCATCACGCACCTGTTCCCACGCATCAATAATCTGCCCGACAAAATGCGTCGCCGTTTCATGTGGGCGTCACTCAGCATTCTGCTCGTTCTGGCAGGTGTCGAGGTCGCGCTGGCCGTGATGCGTGACCTGATCGTCGCTGCCGACCTCGCGTTGAAGGCGGGTCTGGGCAATGTGCAGGCGAGCACCGCCGTAGAGACCGGATGGGTAACCAAGATTCCTACTGCCGGCCAGATGATCCTTGGCTTTATCCTGCCCATTGCACTGGCGTTCGTGGCGATACCGCTGGAGTATTTTATTTACTCCGCGCGCACGGTTTTCGGCGTGGGTTTGGTTTTGGGCATTCGCACTTTGGCCTTTCTTTTGCGACTGCTGGGCAACGTTGCGAGGCAACTCGGCAACATACTGGTCATGATCTACGATGTGCTCATCTTTCTACCACTGTTAGTAGAACGCATCGTTAAGTCCATGCGGGGAGACCAGGAGGACTGGGAGGCACCAAAGTCCAGTGGGATCACTGCTTTTCCCAAAAAGGGTAGATTAGGTCGCAACGCGACCGGGGAGCAGGTGTTATGAAACAGCTAGTAGCTAAAGCACTTATTGTAACGTTCGGTCTTTTTGTGTTGGTTGCATGCACATCGAAGGAGCAACAGCTAGCCCGTACTCAGGGTGTGTACATGTTGATCGATACGTCCGGCACCTATGCCAAGGAACTGGATAAGGCGCTGGCCGTTATTAACTATCTGTTGGGGACCTTGAATCCGGGTGACACACTAGCGGTCGCCAGGGTGAGCAGCCGCAGCTTCAGCGAAAAAGATATCATCGCCAAGGCCACCTTTATCAAGGATCCGATCAAGGCGAATCAGCAGAAGCGCGCGTTCCGGGACAAAGTCGATAAATTTGCCAAGAGCATCAAACGTGGCACCGCCTACACCGACATTACGGGGGGCATTATCCAGGCGGCGGAGTTCTTGAATGAGGCCAATCCCGGCAGGAAGACCGTCCTGATTTTCTCCGACATGCAAGAGGAGCTCGGCAAAGGCACGGTCCGGGATTTCCCCATCGAGTTGAGCGGCATTCGCTTCGTGGCGCTTAATGTCACGAAGTTAAAGACCGACAACGTCGATCCCCGCCGCTATATGGGTCGGCTCGAGTGGTGGCAAAAACGGGTAACCAATGCCGGTGCCACGGAATGGCGGGTGGTCAACGATCTCGCGCACCTCGAGCGCGTTTTCGCGATCTAACGCGCTGCCAAAAGACGCTTTTTCGCGGAGAAACGCCCGGACGCTAGCCGGGCGTTTCTGTTTCGGCATACCCACTTTCCCTCGAATAGACAATACCGGTCACTTTCGTGATACGTTAAGTCTTGAATCGAAAATTGAGCCGTGAGTCATAAGCCCATTTACGAATGGCGAATGACGATTTACGATTCACGAGTTACGATTTACCAATCAGGGATCACGAAAGAATGCATTGCCCGTTTTGTTCCGCTGAGGATACCCGCGTCGTGGATTCGCGCTTAGCCGACGAAGGTGACTCCGTTCGCCGTCGCCGCGAGTGCAACGCCTGTGGCGAGCGCTTCACCACGTACGAGCGCGCGGAGCTTCGTCTGCCGCAGATCATTAAGTCGGACGGGCGCCGCGAGCCCTTTAACGAAGGCAAGCTGCGCACAGGTATGAGCCGCGCGTTGGAAAAGCGTCCAGTCGACACCGAGGCCGTTGAACACATGATTGGGCGCATCCGTCACCGATTGTTAGCCAGCGGCGAACGTGAAATAAAGTCTCGCGTGATCGGTGGATGGGTGATGGACGAGCTGAAGGACTTGGATCAAGTTGCCTATGTCCGGTTTGCGTCGGTGTACCGCAGTTTCGAGGATTTACAGGCCTTCAGCGAGGAGGTCGAGCGTTTACAGAATGAACCCAGTCCGGAGACCCGCCGCCGTCAACTGAAGCTGATCCCCGATAGTGGCGACAAGAATGAATGAGCAGGGCGCCGACATGGCCCATATGGCGCGCGCCCTGCGGCTCGCTCGGCGTGGCCTTTACACCACGGATCCCAATCCACGCGTCGGTTGCGTTCTTGTTCAGCGGGGTGAGGTTGTCGGCACAGGTTGGCATGAGCGGGCTGGCGAACCGCACGCCGAGATACACGCCCTGCGTGCGGCGGGTCAAAGCGCAAGGGACGCCACCGCGTACGTGACACTGGAACCCTGTTGTCATCATGGACGCACGCCACCGTGCACCGATGCATTGATTGGCGCCAAGGTCGCCCGTGTGGTCGTCGCCATGGAGGACCCGAATCCGCAGGTTGCCGGTGGGGGTGTGGCGTTGCTGCGTGAGGCCGGGATCACCGTGGAGGTTGGTCTGCTACAAGCGCAAGGCGAGGCACTTAATCCGGGGCTCATCTCCCGCATACGCCGGCGCCGCCCGTTTGTACGCGCCAAGCTTGCGGCCAGTCTCGATGGCCGTACGGCGATGCCCAGCGGTGAGAGCAGGTGGATTAGCGGCGACGCCGCGCGTGCCGACGTACAGGGTTGGCGTGCCCGCAGCTCGGCGATCGTGAGCGGTGTGGGCACTATCCTCGCGGATGATCCAGCGCTCACGGTTCGCGCCTTTGACATAGGCCGGCAACCGTTGCGGGTGATAGTGGACAGTAAACTTAGAATGCCGCCGTCGGCGAAGGTGCTGGCTAACGAGGGCCCGGTACTGGTCGTCACCGCTTGCAACGACGGCGATCGCGCGGAGTTTGTACGGAACGCGGGCGCCGAAGTATTGCATCTGCCGGCTGACGATGATTCAGTCGATTTGGCGGCGCTGATGCAACATCTGGCTGGCCAGGGGATCAACGAAGTTCTGTTGGAGGCTGGTGAGAAGCTTTGCGGCGCGATGCTGCAGGCGAACTTAATCGACGAGTTCATCTTATATCTCGCACCGACTATCATGGGTAGCCGGGCACGCGGCATGTTTGATGTACCGGGATTAGAGCGCATGCGTGATCGCGTAGCTCTTGGGATAGAAGACGTACGGGCAATCGGAGACGATTGGCGATTCATTTGTCGCCCGATACGAGACTGATCGCTTTGACTTTCAACGCGGAGATCGCAAAGACGCAGAGACGTAGAGAAAATTGATCTGATCAGTTTTCTTAGCGTACTTTGCGCCCTGGTGTCTTCTGCGTTTTTTAGGGCGTTTACGGCACGCATGATGGGAAGACGTGCTTATGTTTACTGGAATCATTCAAGCAGTGGGCACGATTGCGTCGATCGAAACGCTTGGCGCCGATCGACGTGTGGTGATAGATGCCGGCACACTTGATCTGAGTGATGTTGCCGGCGGCGACAGCATTTGTGTGAACGGTGCGTGTCTAACGGCGCTAGAGGTGTTGCGCGTCAGGTTTTCCGCAGATGTTTCTGCCGAAACCCTGACGCGTACCACCTTCTCCGAATTAGGTGTCAGCGATCAGATCAACCTGGAAAAGGCGTTAACGCCGACAACGCGCCTCGGCGGTCATTTGGTCAGTGGTCATGTGGACGGCACGGGAACGGTCGTTGCCCGCTGGTCTGCCGGACGTTCGGTAGTCTTTCGGATTGGCGCGCCCGCGAGTTTGGCCAAATATATTGCTCAAAAGGGTTCGATCTGTGTGGATGGTATCAGCCTGACGGTTAACACGGTGCGCGGATCTGAGTTCGAGGTCAATATCGTGCCGCATACATTGGAGCAAACGACGATGTCCGAGTTTCAACAAGGCCGGCAGGTCAACCTCGAGGTGGATATCATTGCCCGTTATCTGGAGCGCCTGCTTCAAGGTGAGGAGCAGGAAGCAGACTCGAAACTCACAGTCGCGTTTCTGGCTGAACACGGCTTTCTGCGATAGTTATGGGTCTGTTACAGTTGCCCGCGCCCGTAG